>NZ_CP170339.1:0-152500 GCF_042445055.1 Falsihalocynthiibacter sp. SS001 | reverse complement strand
GGCGAGCGAACGGGGACCAGCCGAGCGATGATTGTGACTAGAACGGCCTGGAAAGGCCGGCCATAGTGGGTGACAGCCCCGTATAGGAAGCAAGATTCGACGTATTAAGTAGGGCGGAACACGTGAAATTCTGTCTGAACATCGGGGGACCACCCTCGAAGGCTAAGTACTCCTTACTGACCGATAGCGAACCAGTACCGTGAGGGAAAGGTGAAAAGCACCCCGACGAGGGGAGTGAAACAGTTTCTGAAACCGGACGCCTACAATCAGTCGGAGCCTCCTTGAGAGGTGACGGCGTACCTTTTGTATAATGGGTCATCGACTTAGTGTATCTAGCAAGCTTAAGCCGTTAGGTGTAGGCGCAGCGAAAGCGAGTCTTAATAGGGCGACTGAGTTAGATGCATTAGACCCGAAACCGAGTGATCTAGGCATGACCAGGTTGAAGGTGAGGTAACACTCACTGGAGGACCGAACCCACACCTGTTGAAAAAGGTCGGGATGAGTTGTGCCTAGGGGTGAAAGGCCAATCAAACTCGGAGATAGCTGGTTCTCTGCGAAATCTATTTAGGTAGAGCGTCGGACGAATACTCTCGGGGGTAGAGCACTGAATGGGTAATGGGGACTCACCGTCTTACTGATCCTAATCAAACTCCGAATACCGAGAAGTAATATCCGGCAGACACACAGCGGGTGCTAACGCCCGTTGTGAAAAGGGAAACAACCCTGACCTACAGCTAAGGCCCCTAATTCATGGCTAAGTGGGAAAGCAGGTGGGACGACCAAAACAACCAGGAGGTTGGCTTAGAAGCAGCCATCCTTTAAAGATAGCGTAACAGCTCACTGGTCTAATTAAGTTGTCCTGCGGCGAAGATGTAACGGGGCTCAAGCCATGAGCCGAAGCTTAGGATGCATTTATTGCATGGTAGCAGAGCGTAGTGTGACATAGTTCCCATCCTCTTTAGCTTTCTTCGGAAAGCCTTGGAGGATAAGGAGCTTTCTGTGAAGCCCGGGCGTGAGCCATCGGGTGGAGAGATCACTAGTGAGAATGATGACATGAGTAGCGACAAACAGGGTGAGAGACCCTGTCGCCGAAAGTCCAAGGGTTCCTGCTTAAAGTTAATCTGAGCAGGGTAAGCCGACCCCTAAGGCGAGGCCGAAAGGCGTAGTCGATGGGAACCAGGTTAATATTCCTGGGCCGTGAGGTGGTGACGGATCTCGAAGGTAGTTCATCCTTATTGGATTGAATGGGCTGCTTAGAGGTTCCTGGAAATAGCCCCTCTTTAAGATCGTACCCTAAACCAACACAGGTGGACTGGTAGAGAATACCAAGGCGCTTGAGAGAACCACATTTAAGGAACTCGGCAAAATACCTCCGTAAGTTCGCGAGAAGGAGGCCCGATTAGGACGCAAGTCTTGGTCGGGGGCACAAACCAGGGGGTGGCGACTGTTTACTAAAAACATAGGGCTCTGCGAAGTCGCAAGACGACGTATAGGGTCTGACGCCTGCCCGGTGCCTGAAGGTTAAAAGGAGGAGTGCAAGCTCCGAATTGAAGCCCAGGTAAACGGCGGCCGTAACTATAACGGTCCTAAGGTAGCGAAATTCCTTGTCGGGTAAGTTCCGACCTGCACGAATGGCGTAACGACTTCCCCGCTGTCTCAAATGTGGACTCAGCGAAATTGAATTGCCTGTCAAGATGCAGGCTTCCCGCGGTTAGACGGAAAGACCCCGTGCACCTTCACTACAACTTTACACTGGCATCAGACACAATTTGTGCAGGATAGGTGGTAGGCTTTGAAACCGGAACGCCAGTTTCGGTGGAGCCTCCCTTGAGATACCACCCTAATTCTGTTTGATGTCTAACCGCGGTCCATTATCTGGATCCGGGACCCTGTATGGTGGGTAGTTTGACTGGGGCGGTCGCCTCCTAAAGAGTAACGGAGGCGCGCGAAGGTTGGCTCAGACCGGTCGGAAATCGGTCGTTGAGTGCAATGGCAGAAGCCAGCCTGACTGCGAGACTGACAAGTCGAGCAGAGACGAAAGTCGGTCATAGTGATCCGGTGGTCCCGAGTGGAAGGGCCATCGCTCAACGGATAAAAGGTACGCCGGGGATAACAGGCTGATACTGCCCAAGAGCTCATATCGACGGCAGTGTTTGGCACCTCGATGTCGGCTCATCTCATCCTGGGGCTGGAGCAGGTCCCAAGGGTACGGCTGTTCGCCGTTTAAAGAGGTACGTGAGCTGGGTTTAGAACGTCGTGAGACAGTTCGGTCCCTATCTGCCGTGGGTGTAGGAGATTTGAGAAGAGTTGCCCCTAGTACGAGAGGACCGGGGTGAACGTTCCACTGGTGGACCAGTTGTCATGCCAATGGCAGTGCTGGGTAGCTATGAACGGACAGGATAACCGCTGAAGGCATCTAAGCGGGAAGCCCCCTTCAAAACAAGATCTCCCTGAGGGCCGAGGTAGACCACCTCGTCGATAGGTCAGAGATGTAAGTGCGGTAACGCACTCAGTTGACTGATACTAATTGCCCGATAGGCTTGATTTGATCCAGTAGAAGCGAGACTTCTACAAACCTCACCACCGAACATCTGTTCGGGAACGGATGAGGCGGAAAAATCAAAAGCTGCACTTTTTTAAGTGAAACAAAACAAGATAGTAGCTGAGCGTTGTGTTTCTTTCTCGGTTTGGTGGTCATGGCACAAGTGAAACACCCGATCCCATCCCGAACTCGGCAGTTAAGCACTGTTGCGCCGATGGTACTGCGTCTTAAGGCGTGGGAGAGTAGGTCGCCGCCAAACCTAGTAAGAAACATAACACGTATCTCTCAAACGATACCTCAAGCCCCAGAACAAATATCTCCTGGGGGACGATAAGGGCCTCAAAACCCAAGCGTCGCGGGATGGAGCAGCCCGGTAGCTCGTCAGGCTCATAACCTGAAGGTCGTAGGTTCAAATCCTACTCCCGCAACCAAAAATACATGATATATATCAGTACGTTACACGCCTCCTTCGGGAGGCTTCTTGCGTTGCGAATCCCGCATGGTGCTACACCAGTGCTACGCTGGAAGCACTCTGGAAACTACAGGACATGTTTCAGCGTCGCATCAACTAACTAGTGAACGTCGCGCGCTGAGCAAAATAGATGCGGTAAGAGCGGCGAGCAATACGGCGGAAACCGGACTTTCGCTGCGGTCTGCACGAACGGCACTTTTGCGCTGAAGGCGGAGTTTGCAAAGTCAGGTTGTTCGGAACCGGACATTCAGTTCAACACTCATGTTGCGCACTTGCAATCCATTGCAGACCATCGTGCTCACTCTGTTCAAGTATCAATAGATTTTATTGGCCGTCAGACCATAGGTGTTCAGTATATCTAAAGTGGTCTATAAGCCGAGTGTCCACCGTGAAGTTGTCGTTGTGTTTTTTGGCTCCACTACGGTTCGCTCATGGTGAATCGACTTCATGCATCCGGAGATAAAATATTGCAGGATAACTATTTTGAAGCGTTGGGTATAAATCCTAATAATAATGAGTCTGAGGAAACAAAACATCGTGAGGCATATGACAAGGCTCACGACATCAGAAAATTTGAAATCGAAATGTATTGGCGCAGAAGCGCATACCTTTGGACTTTGCAGGGAGCCGCCCTAGCAGGTTTGGCTCTCATTTTGGCGACAGGCACCTTAAATGTAAACTGTCTCGGGCCTGCTTCAGAAACACCTAAAAAGTGCCATCTCGACTGGATTAGACTAGTGGTTATCGTTGCTATTTGGTGCTTTGGAACATTTACGGCCTTTGTTTGGCTTCTTCTTCTTCGCGGAGCCAAGTTTTGGCAAAATAATTGGGAGCGCCATGTTGATTTTCTTGAGGATCAAGTATCAGGCGCACTGTACAAGACATACCCTGTAACCAAATTTGACGCGCCTTATAGCGTGTCAAAGCTAAATGAACTTATGGCAGGGTTCACTCTTTTGATGTGGATATTGATTGGCACAATCAGTGTAGCGATTGTTTTTGGGCCAAATTCGTTAATAACAATTGTGTTGCCGGGTTTTTTTGCATTGCTGTTTCTTGCTTACTTATTCGACTCCAATCTACGGATGACCGAATTTGGCGAACCAATGACCAAGCACCCTCGGAGAGATAGCGGTGAAACAATGATTGTCGTTCGCAGGAAGCCCAGGTCGACAGAGAAGGAAACTCAGAACGGCGATATAGGTCGCAAGTAACTCCTGGAAGAATGGCAGCTAATTGTCCACATCCTGATCGATACGGCATGTCTCTGCCAAGGTCCGCTATAACACGCTGGGTTTCTGCGCCAGGGCTGCTTCGGGCTGGGAGTGGTCGCTCGACGCGTACCGCAGCTAAGGGCCGTTCTCGCCTGTCGTCGGTATCGCGGCACGATCGACGCTGCACCACATCCGTGGACTGCTTCGAGGATAAAGCGCGAACCGCGACATTTCTGCGGCGGCCTCCTTCCCAGCTCGCGTACCGTTCTATGAGACGTCAACATCTTTCAGGCGGATCGGTAAGTCCTGTACAACAACCGTGTTGACGCTTTAGCGCCTCAGCTCAGCAGGCGGTTCAAACAGCAAATGCCATGTATCCAAATTTGTTTTGTACCACATGCCGCCAAACGCCCCGGCGTAATTTGCTGGCTTGGTTTCACCAGTAAACCGGGTTACCGGGATTGACCCACTCGACATTGGTGCCTTTGAAATGTCAAAGAGGTTTGTCGGTATTTCCGTCTTGTACGGCTCTGGTTCAGGCTCTGGGACTGGAACAACTACCTTTTCCGGAACTGGCTCACTCTGCTTTTCCTTCACACCATCCAAATCAACTAACTCGGAAAGTAGAGCCTTGCGCTTGTTACTCCCATTGTCGCGAGGGGTAACAATCCGCAAGTTGCTTGGTCTGTTATCGGTTGGATCGTGATTGATGTGATCAACATCGCATTCTCTCGGCATCCATCGGCCAAGGGCATACGATACAATGAACCGGTGGGTGTAAATGGACTTACCGCCGCTCTCAAATTTCAGGTACCGCTTGCCGTCTCGGTTCTCAGAGCCGAATGAGACCTCACCGGCTACCACACCTTCTGCGAAGCTGAACTCTTGTTCTTGAACCACTGCGGCCAGAGATGGGTACGGTATTTCAAGGTCACGTTCGGTGGCATACTTCGATCTCAGTAACTCTTTGACGTACTCAATATCTTTCACTTCGCTTTCCCAGTCCAAATCCCATTCACCGCTAAACGGTATTAGGCATTAAAACAAAGGAGCCTGCAAGACGTTCAACGTGACGGTAGCCAGATATGAATGAAAAGTCGCTTCGTCCCGCGCTGTGTGAATTCGTCGACCCCGAGATCATGCAGCTGCGGCGAATGGCGGCAATGCGGGCTGCGACCGCAGCATAGAGGTGATGTGGCTAATGGCCGCTTTGGGCCGTAAGCCCCCCCTCCCGAAACTTAACTCAAAACCCCAATTCTATCGTCAGCACCGTCAGCATCGTCAGCGGCCCTTTGATTGTTGGGCCTTGTTTGTATGGTTGACTGACGATGCTGACGATACTGACGATCAAATCAGGCATTCTTTAACTCGATGAAGCGTTGCCCGGTGCGGCCTTCGCGGGTTCGGGTGATGGTTATGCCTTGGCGGCGCAGGATCGGATGGACGCGGCGCAACTCACCGGAGAGCTTGTTTGCGCTGCGGGGAAACGTCTGCGGATCATCTGTGAGCTGCGGATAGCTGTTGCGCAGGGTGAGAATAAGGCCGCTTGCGGTGCCGCGCCACGGGCCATGCTCTGTCACCAGAGTAAGCACTGCTTCTGCCACGGGATTGCCCTCAAGCGCTGCAGCATCCACCAAAGCGCGGTTGGTGTTATAAGCCTCCATGAACGCGCCTTCAGCCCAGCCAAACGCAGGTTCCGCTGCGGTTACCCAACGCGCAAAGTCCGCCATGCGCGGGCGCTCTGTGAGATTTACAGAAGGTAAGCGCAGGAGCGCGGTGGAGGCCGCATTAAGCAAGGCTCCCAGAATGCGCGGTGCATCCTTTTCAAACCGTTGCCAGAAGTCGCGTTCAAATTGGCGCTTGGTTTCAGGAATGACGGGCAAGGTCACAATGATTGAACGGTCGGCAAGGTCCGGGCGGCTGGCCAGATCAGGAATGCCATTGAGCAAACACGGGCGGGTTGCGTCAAACAACACTTCTTCGCTGTTGGTGTGCAGCTTGCGCGTGCCAAAGCCACCGCCGGTGGCAATCCGGCACAACGCATCCGCAAGGCTTGGTTTGACATAGGAAAGGTTGTCAAAGGCCAGCACATGATTGTGCCGCGCCGCGATCACCAAATCCTGCTCACTTTGCGGCGCGCTACGGGCCATCGGGTTGGCCGGATCAATCAGACTGCGCAGCACTTTCGCCGTGGTGCTTTTGGCGCTGCCTTGTTCGCCGGTTAGGATCAGGATGGGGTAGGGGCCTTTGGGTTGCAGCGCTCCCATCAACCACGCCACCAACAAACGGAAGTCCACGTCATTCGCCACATTCAGGTACGGGCGTAGTAACTCGATATCCGCCCCTTGCCGCATGGGCCGTGGCAAGGCCGCAACCGATCCGGAGCGCTGGAAACGTATTGCGGGCCGCTTAAGACATTCCCAGCCATCCGTACCAATGCGCACCGCGTCCCAAGTCTCGTTGCCAAGATCGAGATAGATCGATCCCTCTTGCGCGCCAATACGCGCATAAACCGGATATTCCGCGCCGCCAAACCGCGCTTCGCCTTCTAGGGTGCGGCGTTTGTCCTCTATCGCGGTCTGCGAAAGCATCTTTCCTTCGGATAAATAATGTTGATACGCCAGAAAGCTGCGGAAATGGCTCGATGATAAGGCCCAGTTCTCCACATGGTCCCCGACCAATATCGTGGCAAAGGAGTCCTTTTCTGGTGTGTGCCAAAGCTCCATCCCGTCAAGCTGGTTGGGTGGCGATGTTATATGTGATGATATGCCCTGCAATTCTGGGAAATGATGCAAAATGAGGGCGCTTATATCCGCTTTTGTCCAACCTTCTGCAATCGCATCCGCAACATCCCAACCTTTGCAAGGGGTATGATTTTGCGGCATATTTCGTGATTTTACGTTATACTGCGCGTTAGTATTTATCGTATCATTCCGTGACAATTCAGGATTATTCGTATCGGAAAGAACCGGAATTTCCAGGTATTTATGTGAATTTCCGTCGCAATACGCCGCAACGTTTAAGATTTCTATTTCATCCGCATTGGCACGCAAAAGCATGCCTTGAATCGCTTTGGCATAGTTTGTTCCTGCTAAATCATTATCAGGCCAAATCGCGACTTTCCGTGCTTTGAGAGGGGAAAGATCGCTCTTTGCCGAGCCATTGCTACCGCCAAACGTTGTCGTGGCAAGAAAGCCCAAGCCTGTAAGCGCATCGGCGCATTTTTCTCCTTCAACAAACAGCACAACTTCGGACGGGTCCGCCGCTAAGATGCGGTCCAAGTTATAGAGGGGGCGCGTTTGTGGCGCTTTCCATTCTTTCAGGACAGGATCGTAAGGCATGAAGAACTTGGAACCGTCTGGCTTGTCGAAACGATTGGCAAGAAGCACAGGCTTGCCGTTTGCATCGCGGTAGACGTGCGAAACGGACGGCTGGCCGCATTTCGGGTGGATCGGGGAAGGAATGTGAACATTCATGCTGTCACCCCGATCTGTGCCATGAGTTGCCGAGCCGCTTGCGGTTGGCTCAAACCATTAAGGTACGCATAAAGGCTCACCGGATCGCCGCCCGTGTCGCCTGTGGCAAAATCTGCCCAGCATCCTTTCTGTATGTTGATGCGGAAAGACCCTTTGCGCCGATCAGAGCGCGTGGGGTTCAAAGCAACCCACTCCGCGCCGTGCTGGTGACCGTCCGGCAACCATGCGGCCAGCAAAGATGCAAAGCGCGGTAGGGCGGCAATGTTGACGGCCGCGAAGTCGATAGGTGTCCAAGTAGGATTAATCATTGCTCACCCCCTGAAGCCGTGAGGCAACGAAGGCGTTCACATCCTCAATGCGATAGCGCACCAAACGCCCTGCTTTGACATAAGGCAGGTCATAGCGCTTGGTGCAGCGCCAAACATTTAGCGTTTCAACAGAAACACTCAGATAGGTCGCAACCTCATCCGGTGTCATCAGGTTCTTAGGGAAAATATTTGTCATGCTGATTAGCTCCTAGCTATTTAAAGTTATGAGGAGAAACTGTCAGCAATCGTAAAATCGTTCCATTTGATCCGGTCGGAGTTTTCGTGTTCAAAAAATGACACCAAAACTCCTATCCGGTTCTGTAGCGGTCTTCCCGAACCTCGCGAACCTTCTTTTCAATCAAACTTCTAAGGTCGCGTGACCCAAACTTCGCTAAGATATGTTGGGCGGCGTCAACTGTTCCGGAGATATGTTGTCTTGATCAGCCCCACCTAAGTAGTCCAGTTTGAATGTTAGTGCATGATCGGCCTTAGTTCCATCGGGACGATGGTTTCCGGAGCCGGCGGGCGGTAGCCCAGAGCACTGTGTGGTCGTTTGGTATTGTAGTGTTTCCTCCAGCTTTCGATGATAATCTGTGCTTCGCGTAGAGTGTAAAAGCTCTCCCCGTTCAGCAACTCGTCGCGGAACCGGGCATTGAAACTTTCGCAATACCCATTCTCCCACGGCGAGCCAGGCTCAATGTAAGCCGTTTTGGCTCCAACCGCCTCAATCCAGTCTCGAACAGCCCGAGCTATGAACTCCGGGCCGTTGTCCGACCTGATGTAGGCCGGAACGCCGCGCAAGATGAACAGATCCGTGAGTGCGTCGATGACTTCTGTCGAGTTCAACTTCCGCTTCACCCGGATCGCCAGGCATTCCCGGCTGTATTCGTCCAAGATGTTCAGGGTCCGGAACGCTTTCCCGTCATCAGTTCGATGATGAACGAAGTCATACGACCAGACGTGGTTGCGATACTCTGGCCGCAGCCGGACACATGAGCCATCATTTAGCCAGAGCCGCCCCTTCTTGGGTTGTTTCATGGGTACTTTGAGCCCCTCACGCCGCCACAACCGTTCAACCCGCTTGTCGTTCACCTGCCAGCCCGCATCCCTGAGCAGAGCCGCAATCCGGCGATACCCGTACCGGCCATACTGACGTGCCAGTTCGATCATATCAGCAACCAGCCGTTCTTCGTCACTTCGGTCAACAGGCAACCGCCTCTGGGTGGATCGGTTCTGCCCCAAAACACGACAGATCCGCCGCTCAGACACCCGCACCTCATTGCGAATGTGATCGATGCAGGCGCGGCGGCGCGAGGGGCTCAGAAGTTTCCCCGTGCGGCTTCCGACAGGATCAACTTGTCCAGGGTCAGATCAGATACGGCTCGCCGCAGTCGATCATTCTCCTTCTGAAGCCGCTTTAGTTCCCTCAGTTGGTCGGTTCCCATTCCGCCATATTGTTTGCGCCAACGATAAAACGTCTGTTCAGTTATCTGCACTTGCCGGATTGCATCAACACGCGGCATGCCTTGACCGCAAAGCACCTCAACCTGCCGCAACTTCGTGACAATCTCTTCTGGCTTGTGTCGCTTAATTCCCATTTTCAATCCTCCGATTCCTAACTATAGGGGCGGACCACTTCAAAGGGGGAGGACCAATAGGTTGGGTGCCTGTTGAAAGTGATTAGGTTGACGCTAGTAGCATTTTACAACGACCATAACTAAACTTGCTGATGTTACGATTGTTTCAGCAAGCCGGTGGAGGAGGAGGAAGTTGATAATGGCAGCAAATTTGAGAACGTGGCACGTTCTGGGTTGGAACGGCACTGATAAGATATATGAGCAAAATTTTCGACACTACGATTTTTCAGACAAGCAGATGAAGGAGCTTCTCCAAAGGTTGTTATGCCGGCAGATGAGTGAGCAGGAAGTCGCTAATGCTACTATGCGTCGCCGGAAGGGCGAGGGTCCTAGAGTTTTGGATGTGCAATCAAACCGGACCGGTGACCGCTTCATTCTGAGTGTTGGTGATACACCTCATTTCACGGCGGTAGTTATAGATGTTGATGTCTGAAATTTGTGTCTACCTAAACAAGAATTGAGAACGGCTGGAGATGCGTTTGTTTAGAAAGCTAAGAGTAGATCCTAAAAAGAATTGGTGGGAGGTTCGAAAGAGCAGTCGTTTCTTTTTGTTTAAACAAGTGGCTTCTGCTCTGAAAGGTAAAGAAATTGATTTTTTTATCGATCACCCACTTGAAAAGACATTCAATTGGAAAGACTTTGACAGCTGGCTGAAGGATCATGGCGTTCGACTGGACGGGCCTAGTCAGTTTGACGGCATGATGCATTTTAGTGGATTGACCGACGAAGCGAAGGATGAAGTTCACTTTCGTGAAACGAGAGCGTGTGCCGTTTTTGCCCTTCAAATGTGGTCGCGTTTTCGTGGCGACAACAGAATGATAGGCCAAATCGACAATAGTAAAATTATACCTCAACCAATTGCAATTGATGTACCAATTTTTCGCTGGGAACGGCCCGGCTATGAACGGGTGGTGGGAGCCTATGACGAGCGCGGCGATTGGGTCTATGGCGGTGCCGAACTTTCTACCCCACCGCTTACAGAGTACTTGGTCACGAAAAGAGAAGACCGTGCCATTTATTGGCAAAGAACAATTTATACGTACGACCGTGATCGGGAAAACCTCACCGCGACGAGCGCTTACTCAGATGAACAATACTGGCCATTATTAAACCTAGTGTTCCAGTTTCCGCGAAATGAGAAGCAGTACTCTCGATTCTACGATTGAACATGACAGGAGGCAGCAGTTTTCTCGTTCCGTGATCGAGTATAAATGGCGGTATTCATTAAAAACTCGAGCGGATGAAACTGTTCGCTGGGCCGGCTTCTAGTGTTCACAATTAGCCGTTCTGGGTGCTTTAAGATGTGTCAGGCAATGGCAGGAAAGTCCGCATAGCCGACTTTGTATGGAATTGGCGAATGTCTACTTTTCCGCATGTGCGAGAAAATTCAGCCAGTATTGAAGAATGTACAATTGTTATTTGGGTAGACCCACAAGATAGACTCAAATTCTCTATCATTTAAATCGGTTTTAATAGCGATAACGTACCTTATCAGAAAGGCTTAGGTTCATTTGATAAAGGGAATATTATAGATGAAATTTGGATACCGCCGCGTAAGCACACAAGGTCAATCTCTCGCTAGACAAGAACTTCCGGATGATTGCGACAGGATATTTGAAGAAAAAGTTTCTGGTAAAAACACTGATCGAGTCCAACTGACGATTTTAAGGGATTCGCTAAGATCCGGTGACGAGATTGTTGTCTACTCTTTAGACCGGTTGGCGCGGTCATTGAGCGATTTACAAAAGATCATTGACGAGGCGGTTCGCAAAGGAGCTGTGGTTCGTTTTTTAAAAGAAGGGCTGACCTTTGGAAATAAGGCGGATCCAACATCAAATTTGATGCTAAGTATATTAGGGGCAATTGGAGAATTCGAACGGGAAATTATTCTGGAACGCCAACGCGAAGGTATCGCTAAGGCTAAGGACGCGGGCAAATATAAAGGTCGCCCAAAGACTATTAACCGAGGCGTGGCGCGGAAAATGTTCGCCTCAGGAGCAACACCTTCTGAGGTCGCAGATACTATGAAAATTGGGATTGCTACGGCTTATCGGTTGAGAAAAGAAGCAAGCCTTGACGTTTGTTCTAAGTGAATTCAGGCCAAACTCACACAAGCTAATACATCGAGCAGACATTGCTATCTGGTTCTTAGAGGATAATGTCGTTTGCAACGCAGAAAGCACGCCCCAAAAATTCTTTCTAAAGTACCTGGCGTGCCTAGTTAATCTACACTACATTCAGTGGAAAAAGGTTTCACATGCGTTTCATTGACCTATTTGCCGGATGCGGCGGCCTATCACTTGGCCTATCAAAGGCTGGATGGAAAGGTGTGTTTGCAATCGAGAAAAACGCGGATGCTTTCAAGACGTTCTCATATAACTTCAACCGGCAGAAGACACTGAGATTCGATTGGCCTGAGTGGTTACCGCAGAAACCAATTAGCACATCCGAACTGCTCGAACAGCACCGAGAAGACTTGACAAAACTTAGGGGAGAAATCGACCTCATTGCAGGCGGCCCACCCTGTCAAGGTTTTTCGTTCGCGGGGAGGCGGCGAGTTGATGATCCTCGTAACAAGCTAAAGAATGAATATATAGAGATCGTCGACATCATTCGCCCAAAATTTCTTGTTTTTGAAAACGTTAAAGGCTTCACAGCGAAATTTCGAGGTTCTGACAGTCAATCTCACTCCGAACAAGTTGTTGAGAAACTCGAAAATTTGAACAGGGGAGGCTATCAAACGTTCTCGTCGGTATTAGATGCCTCACTCTTTGGCGTCCCACAGCCTCGCCCACGTTTTATTCTAGTAGCCGTTCGCTCTGATCTGATCAGTGACGGAATCGAAATGGTCGACCCAATGAAAAGCATTGAACAGTTTGCTGCAAAGTTTAGAGAGCAGAAAAAACTGAACGGTCATGCAATAAGCGTAAAGGAAGCCATATCAGATTTGGAAGTGACCATCTCAGGCACTGAGGACAGCACTGATACCCGTGGTTTTAAGCAGATAACTTATGGGCTCAAAACTCACTCGGAGTTCCAAAGACTCATGAAAAAAGGTCTTCCTACGGGAAAGACGGCCAATAGCCTTAGATTGGCAAGGCATCGCCCTGAAACACTTTTGAGGTTCTCAGAGATTCTGAAAACATGCCCTAAAGGTAAATCTTTGCCGAAAGAATTTCGCAAGAAACACAACATCAAGAAGCTGTGTTTTACTCCACTTCATCCCGATGAGCTATCAAAAACGATCACCACGCTTCCTGACGACTTACTGCATTATAGTGAACCTCGTATCCTTACCGTCAGAGAATGTGCTCGACTTCAAACATTTCCCGACTGGTTTGAATTCTTGGGAAAGTACACCACAGGTGGCGCAAGGCGGAAACAGGAGTGTCCTCGCTATACTCAAGTAGGGAACGCTGTTCCGCCTTTAATGGCTGAGGGCCTCGGTGTTCTAGTTGCGAAAATGCAAGAAAGTTTCAAAACATGACATCCAGTAAATCTGACTTAGCCTTCCGTGCCAACGCAGGCATCAAAGACATTATTGGCCGAGGCCTAATCCTAGACGACAACATCGCAATTATTGAGCTAATAAAAAACTCAAAAGATGCGTCATCGTCGAGTGTAAAGCTGCAATTCAAAGATAAGACCGCCACTTCACCATCTGAGTTAGTCATCAAAGACTTTGGTAAGGGCATGACCATTGAGGACATTCAGGACAAATGGCTGAATATTGCGTATTCAGAAAAAAAGGCCGCGAACACTGAGCGCAAAAAGCCATTTGCAGGAAGTAAAGGGGTCGGCCGCTTTTCTTGCGACCGGTTGGGCCGGAAGTTAACTCTCTACACTAAGGCCAAACATGGGGACTACATTAGGCTTCCGATTGATTGGGCTCTTTTTGAGACCGGTTCTATAGATGCCGAAATATCGACAGTAAAGCTACAATACGAAATTCTATCAAAACCCGAGTTCCTTAAAGAGATTGAAGAAAGCGCGTTCGAAAACGGAACAATTCTCAAAATCTCGTATTTACGCGCTCCTTGGGGTAACAAGAAGCTTCTCAAGCTTAAGTCTGAACTTGAAAAGTTCATTTCGGATCCCGATTCAAAATTTGAAGTCGTGCTTAAGATCTTTGACACACCAGAAGAGAAGATCTCGAACACCGTTTTCGACGAGCTTTCACTCCGCACCTACAACATTATATCCAGCATTGATGCCGAAGGACTAAGGCTCTCGACTGAACTTCGTTACCATGGCGAACCAGTCTACAGCTACAAGGTTGATAACCCGTATGTACACCTGAAGAATATTAAGATCAGCATTCATTATTTGAACTTTAGCTCAAAACTATTCTTCAAAAGGCGTACTGGTTACGCGGCTAACGACTATGGTTCTATATTCATGTTTCTAAACGGTTTTCGTGTTGCTCCATACGGAAACCCAAAGAATGACTGGCTTGGCTTAGATCAACGAAAAACGCAAGGTACTTCAAGGTACTTAGGCACGCGTGATGTAATTGGACAAGTCTCGGCGACAGATGCCGAAGACCTTTTTAAACCGGTTACAAGTCGCGAAGGGCTGGTTCACGATGAAGCTTTTCATGAACTGACTGCCGGAGACCCAGACAACAAAATCACGCTTCGCAATGGTGAAGAAGACTATGGATATGCTCCACACATTGTTCGACAGCTAGAGCGATTTATCGTTGAAGGTCTAAACTGGCATACACTAATGGATTTAACAAATCCGGAACGCAAGAATATCCACGAAAAAGAAGTTAAATCTGATCCATTAAATTACGCGATTAGAACTGTTGACCAACGCGCAGTAATAGAGGCAATCGACAAGACCCTCAGAACATCTAGCTTTGATATCAAATCATTTAAAATCAATGAAAAGTTGATCGCAAAATTAGCAGCTGAAGCCGAAGATGCCTATAATGAGTATGTCTTATCATTCATTCAAAACACCACAGACAAAACATTTGATGAACTGACTTCTGTCGACAAAGGCAATTTTAAAAAAATTGCCCTTCGTAATATGGAGGCTATCAAGGCTGAGAAGCAGGCTCGTATCGAAGCACATGAGCAAAAGCTGCGCGCAGAAGAGGCTGAACGTAGGGCAGAGCGTGAGCAAGCTCGAGCAGACGAAGCTCAAAGAGAGGAAAAAGCGGCAAAGCAGCGCGAAGCGACTGCGAATGTGGCGCGTGACGCTGCTGTTAAGCAAGCTGAACAAGAGAAAACCCAAAGAGAAAAAGTTGAAGCACGCTTAGAGAAAACTTCTCATGAGAACATGTTTCTCAAATTGGATGCTAGCAAAGATGGAGATTTCGTTAAAAATCTGCATCATCAAACTGCTTTATACAGCTCACTAGCAGCAACAGATATTGCAAACTTAAAATACACACTTGCAGACGCTAATAATTTCGACAGAGAAGAAGCCCTTAATTTACTTACGTCAATTGAGGAAAGCGTTGGTAAAATTTCCAAAATCACCGACTTCGCAACAAGCGGAAAATACAAGGTTGCCCTCAAATCAGTAAATGGCAACCTTACAAAATTTGTTTCTGATTACCTTGAAGATCTTAAGAAAAATCCAATTGGAGTTCGGCGCATGATGGTAGTCAACGAACTTAAGGAAGCCAAAGAGTTTCAAACGAAGTTCGCGCCACTTGATGTAATGATATTGGTTGACAATCTAATATCGAATTCGAAAAGGCACAAAGCCAAAAAGATAGCGTTTGTTCCGCCCATTTCCAAGAGCGGTATCTTTCGCGTGACCGACAATGGAACAGGGCTTGATAAATCGGTATCTGATCCTGAGAAAATATTCGAGAAAGGATTTACTACAAGAAACGAAGGGTCCGGGCGCGGCTTGTTCCACGTTCAGCAAACACTAAAAGAAATCAACTTAAATATTTCAGTTTCTGAAGAGCCAATCGAGGGTTGGTCGGGGCTGGTGCTCGAGGTCAAAAAAAATGTTAATTAAGTTCTCCATCCTATGGGTTGAAGATAGCACCGAGTGGTATGAAGCAACCCTTAGATTACTAAAAAGGTATCTCGAAGACCTAGGCTTCCATCTTGATGCGAAAAGAATTTCTGATCCAGAAAATGAAGATTGGGATCATCATTTTGAGAATACATCTCAATACGACCTGATGCTCATTGATTGGAGGATTCACGGTGCTGACCACGTGGATAAGCCGGTTGGCGGTGACGTCATCTCAAAAATTAGGGAACACATACCTTACTCCGACATTATTTTTTATTCTGGTGACAGCGGGATAGCAGATGAGGTGAAAGAAAAAGAACTTCAAGGCGTTTATACATCCATGCGAGGCAGCGTACGCGAAGATGCTGAAGACTTGATAAATCACCTTCTCCACAAAACGCTACACCCTAAGATTATGCGCGGCGTTATTGTTAGTTCTCTATCTCAAATTGACGAGATGTGCTTCAAAATCATCGAACGAAAATATCAGGATGCAGGTTGCGATAAGGAGAAGTTTGCAACCGACTTCCGCGATACCATATTGAAGCAAGCGGAGAGGCAGCTGGAGGGTAAACAGAAAAAGGCGAAGAAGGATGACGATACATTCATTTCCTGCTTACACTCCACAATGATGTTGGACTCATTCCAGCGCGCTACCAAAGTTGTCAAACTGTCAGCGGCTGACCTGAAGAAAGAGACCCATGATCTTCTTGCCGAATTGCCGGACACGATCCGTAGACGCAATTGGTTGGCCCATTGGAAGCATCTTGAAGAAAATGATGAGCAAATAACTTTGGCAGAGTCCGGGAAAGACAACTATGTTTTTGACTTGAATGAAGCCGCTAGAATGCGGAGAAAGATCAATGAGGCGTGGGCCATTCTGAGCGATTATCTTGCTGCAATGGAAGTAGAAACAGTTGAAGTATGCTGACTGCACTTTTTGATATTGACGGAACGTTAGCGCAAATTGATCATAGGCGCGCATTTCTTAAAGGCGAACGACCCGATTGGAGGTCGTTCAATGAACGTATGGGGGATGATACCCCCAACCGGCCCATAGTGGAGTTGTACAAAACGCTTTGGAAAAGCGAAAGGTACAAACTAATCTTGGTGTCTGGGCGTGGGGAAGAGCATCGCAAAATCACGGAAGCCTGGCTCACTTGGAATTCGATCCCATTTGAGAGACTTCTTATGCGGCCTTCGAACGACTTTCGACCAGACACAGAAATAAAACAGGAAATCCTCGACAAGCTACTAGGAGAAGGAAAAGAAATTTCCTTTATTGTTGATGATCGCAAATCAGTTGTAGACATGTGGCGCAGCAATGGCATCATCTGTCTGCAATGTGCAGATGGGGACTTTTGAAACCAAGAGCCATGCTTTCAGCCAACTCGTCCTTGCGACATATATATTCTTATTTCGCCCATGTATGACGTCATAGTGACGCCAAATTAGTCAATATTCACTCTAATGAAGATTCATCGCAACATTTGAGAAGTTAGCGGACGGCAGTCAATGGTGGTGAGATGACATTAAACTAAACACTCCAATTTTGTTCGGCAGCGGTGGTTGTGGGCTCCCGCAACCAATAAATATACATATAAAACAATGCTTTGGCGCTCTTTGGGGCGTTGCTTGCGTTCAGCCCAATTTCGCGCGTGGAAGCATCCCGAAGGTTGCAACCTTACTCTCAAATGAGAGAATGAATACATTACCGTCGATCAATTGAATTCATTTAGTCAAGTACACCACTGTTCAAAGAACGGAGTGTGGCTGCGACAGGCTTACATTGATCAAGTAAATGCCGCATGCGCAAGTCATTTGAATGCGCATGCGGCCTATAATCGTTGTGGCTCCCCTAGCGGGCGAGCTTCATGTAATAGTCGAATATCTCCGGCACGTTGCCCTCGCCTAGACCAGCGTCTACTGCGGCTTTGAGATTTTGGGATGTTCCTTCGGCGATCTCGGCTCTTGTGCCCATATCCTCGGCCATTTTCAGGAAGTATCCGAGGTCTTTGTTGGCGTTGTTGATTGAGAAGCCGAGGTCACTTACTCCGTCCACTGCGTAGTTTTTGCAGAATGCCATAAACGGAGAGTTGGACGGGCCAGTGGACATGATTTCAAAGAGTTGTGCGCGATCGACTCCGGCGCGGTCGGCGACGGCGAAGGCTTGGCTCATGGTGCAGACGGTTGTCATACCCATGAAGTTATTGATGAGCTTGGTAACGTGCCCCGCACCCAATGCGCCGAGGTAAAATACGTTCTCGCCCTGCTGGTCCAATACTGGCTTGACGCGATCAAAGGTCGCTTTGTCACCAGCAGCCATGATGTTCAGGAGACCGTCCTTGGCGTGCGCTGGGGTGCGGCCAAGCGGTGCGTCGATCATGCCCGCGCCCTTGGCGGTGAGGTCTGCGCCGATCTTGCGCGTGGAGGCGGGGATCGAAGTTCCGAAATCAATCAGAACGGCGTCTTTCTTGATGCCTGCGAGAATGCCTTCATCGCCATATACGATCTTCTCCACGACTTCCGAAGTTGTCAGGCAGAGCATCACGATATCGCTCGCTTCTGCCAACTCTTTGGGCGTAGCGGCTTGCTTTGCATTGCCGCGCTTTAGGACTGCGTCGACGGCGTCTTGGTTGAGATCCATCACGACCAATTCGAACCCTCGCTTCTGAAGGTTTTCAACCATGTTACCACCCATAAGGCCGAGGCCGATGAATCCGATGACGGGTTTGGTCATAATGTGTACTCCACTGTTTTGTACGTGTTATTAGAAATATTATAGAAAATCTTCGCGGTGCGGCGTGAAGACATCCAGAAGCGTTCCAGCCTCCAGACAGGTGGCGCCGTGCTCGATGTTTGGCTGCTTATAGAGCGAGTCTCCAGCGGCAACGACATAGGTTTCGTCGCCGACGGTGAACTCGAACTTTCCTGACATGACGTAGGTGATTTGTTCATGCACGTGGTGGTGACGCGGGGCGACGGTGCCCGCTTCGAAATGCACCTCGACAACCATCAGATTGTCATTATGAGCACCAACCTTGCGGCTTAGTCCCGGGGCGACGGTTACCGACTCATTGTCTTGCTCGGGAAAGTAGTTTTTTACAGTCATATTAGTCTCCGCGCGATCATTAGCTGTTAGCGAGTTTCTTCATCACGATCTTGAACGTCTGCTCTTCTGGGTCTGTGAAATACAGGTCGGCGTCATAGCCCTGATCGTCCATGAAGTTGAAAATCCGTTTCGGTTCATCAAGCTTGTAAGGCACGAGCAGCGTGGCGATCCGATGACGGGTGGAGGCCGGGAAATGCGCGTTCAGCACGGTGCTTACCGGAAGGCCCTCGTACTCGGACGGGTCAACATCTGCAAAGCCCGTTTCCTGTGTGATGACGGGCTTGCCCGCCTCGGACCAAACCACCTGACCGTAAAAGCCTGCGCGCTCGCCGGTATTTCTGAACGAGGATTTGCCAAGCTCATACGGGTTGTTGGCGTGCAGTAGCCAATCAATTGTGACGGGCGTTTCGGCATCCACTTTGTCGATAATGACAAAGTAGGAATTGCGAACGAAATATATCTCGCGCTCTGCGCGGGTCACTTCGGGGCTTAGGCTCTGATAGGCTGGGGTTGCGTCACCGTGAATGAAGATGTGGTCGTCATGCTGTTCGGCGGCGAGGATGCTCCCCGTTGCGCCCATGGCTTTGGACTTGTCTTTCTCGGCGTACTGACCTTTGCCATTGATCAGAATAGCGTTCTTTGATCGCGTTTGACGGCGCCAGTTGCGATGCATTGTTGAGTTGAAAGCAACGTAGTGACCTGACTGGATCGCCATGTCCTCACCGAAAGCAGACATGCAGAAAGAGTTTTGATCGCCGTGACTGTGGCTGATAGATCCGAATGGCGATGATTTGAACACAAAGTGCACGTGGCTATCCGGATCCTCCATTGCGTGCTGAACGCCAACCCAGCCGATACCCTTGAAGTGGCGGAAACCACTTTCGGGCGGCGTTGCTTCGACGACAGGGAAATCGGTCTGGAATACCAACTCATCAAAATTCGTGTCCCACCATCCCCAGTTGTAAAAGGCCATTTCCGTACCTGGATTGGTGCGCAGGTTTTCTTCGCAGTACCATTGATAGGCACCATTTCCTGTGGCCCCAGCGAACTGGCGCAGGTTCAGGCCAGTCTTTACGCAGGGTAGATCGCCCATGGTGCTGTCGTCGCCCATAGTCGCGCGGCGCGTGTTAGGGGCTTTGCAATATAGGGGGAAATCGCCGGTATTTTGAAAGAACGGGCGCTTGTACAGATCAAGGCCAACATAGGATTTCAACCGGTTCGCAGCATCAATCAGATAGGCAATGCCCATCATCCAGTAGTGCGTGCCTTCGGCCCAGCCACCGTCGCTGTCGCCCCATGGTGAATAGACGGTGGACAGAAATTCGATGGAATAGTTCAGCCAATCGCGCGCCTCGTCACACCCTTCTTCGCCTAACAGCGCGATACAAGCTGGTACGATCACCAATGAAACCGAGCGCACCGCGTGGCTGTCATAGGGGAACAGATGGATCTTGGCGTTCAGGATCGCGTGCTCGGCGATATCCCGCGTGCGTTCCAGCAATGCCGTACGGACCGTTACACGTTCGTCCTCCGATAGCTCGTCGTAGAGCCAGTCATAACCCCATGCGAGTGCGTTACAGACGCGATAGGCCCACTCGTCGGTATAGGCGCGAGAGGTAACGCCCATCGGCTCCCAGCTCGCAGCCTCCAGCAGCCATTCTTTGGCGCGGGCGGTAATCTCGGTGTTGTCGGTTACTTTGCCGCCAATCGCGAGGTGACGGATTGCGTACCAAACCTCTTGCAGGTCGATATATGTTTGCCGCCAAACCGGGGCTGTGCGTTGGTGGTTGGGATAGCCTGCTGGCTCGCGAATGATGTCGCGGTCCATCCACGGCAAAACGGATTTTTCATAGAAGGTCGACCATGTGCAGTGGTCTGCGTCGGCTATTACAGCTTTCTTGAAGTCACCCAAACGATCGCTCGTTAGCCAGAGACGCGGATGGTCAGTTGCAACTTTGGCAAGGCGTACATCGCGCGCGGGCAGGGGCGTTTCGGCAAGCCCGTCTGACACAGTGAAACTGCGCGTGCTGCTCCATGTGCTGGATTGTGCGCCTTTCTCTGCGTCCCACGTGGCATAGGACCAATGATAATTATCGGGTTCTAGTGTGGCGTCGGGCGTAAAGAAGTTAAGCGGTAGGTCCTCGAATACCTGCGTTTTCCCTTTCGGGAATTTGGGATCTGTCGAGAGCCGCAAGACATAGCGTGCTTCGTCATCGACAACAGGTATCCACATAAAACGGGGCGGGTTCTCTGTGACGTCCGTATCAGATGTCGGGCTGTATTGAATTGTCAGACGACCCGGTTTGGGTTCGTCGAGCAAAGGAAGTGTGGAAGCTGACATAGGTCGGAAATCCCGCATTATTTGGTAGAAAAGTAGGTGTGGGGCGACAATGAGCGCCGCCCCAAGCTGTAGGATTTAGTTACCGCCGTATTGGCGGTCATAGGCTGTCTGCATGACCTCAAGAAGCTCCTGCAGGCCCAATTTTTCGAGCTGGGCAAGGTATGCGTCCCAGTCCTCCATCACGTCGCCATTGCCAAGAATCCAACCTTGCTGACGTTCCAGCATGTAGTCGCGGATGGTGCCCCATGTGCGGTCATAGACCTGCTGCTCATCAGCTGTGAACGCTACGCCAAGGAAGTCAGGAACAAGATAGTCGCCTTGTTCATAGAGTTCGATACCAGCAAGCGCGAACTCGTTGGTCCACTGGATCTCATAGCTGTAATCCTGGAAGTAACCGCGCGCCTGAAGCTGGGCACCTGCTTGGTACAATGAACGGTTTACCGGTCCTGCATCCAAGAACTCTTGCGTAAAGACCGCTTTGCCGTCGACAAGCTCGTATTGCTCGCCTTCGACACCAAAGTTGGCAAGTCGGCGGCCTTCTTCGGTGAACCAGAAGTCAAAATACTTGATCGTTTCAACGAGGTGCTCGTTGGTGTGACCAATGGCCCAACCGTCCGGTTTCACAAGGATACGACGGTGCTCTTCGATACGATTGCCACCAACGGATGCTGGCGGTGCCATAGCTTCGAAAGCGAAACCTTCGATCTCTGACGATAGGCTGTTGTAACCACCAGTGGACGCGAACCAATCGTGTGTCGAACCGCCGAGGTTCTCAGACAGCAAGAAGTCACGAGCGGAGGAACCACGGGTAAAGACCTCGGCATCAATCAGGCCATCTGCGTACCAACGTGCGAGATTGCTGATGCCGTCACGATAGCCTTCACCGATATAACCGTGTGAAATCTTGCCTTCTTCGACAAGGAAGTCATGGTAAGTGTCAGAGCCGTGAGCGCGGCCATCCCAAAGGGTAACCAGACGGATAAGCTCTGGCCATTGACGGGCAAAGAAGGGTACTTCGTCTGCAACGCCGTTGCCGTTAGGATCTTGGGTCTTGAAGGCACGCAGAACCGCTTCGTATTCTTCGACAGTCTGTGGAACTTCAAGTCCAAGTGCATCAAGCCAGTCAGTGCGGATCCAGTATGCACGGCCATATTTGCCGTCTGGAAGGTACGGAATATAGTACATTTGCCCATCGGCAGCTTTTACGGCTGCTTCGATGTCTGGGCGTTCCGCGTAGTACGCGGCAATGTTTGGCGCGTGCTCGGCGATCAGATCGTTTAGCGGTACAAATGCGCCTTCTGGACCGTATTGGTTTACGAAATCCTTGATGCGGCTAGAGCCCACGATGTCTGGAATAGAACCGGAGGCAAGCATCAGGTTCAGCGCTTCTGTGCGGCCAGTGTTCTCATCCGTACGCATGTTCGCACCAACGGTATCGTTGATCAGGTGAATGCCTGTCATTTCACGGGCAGCCTGCTCTACGGGCCAGTCTTCCTCATAGACCGGATACCGCGCATGGTTCATCTGGATTGTGAGTTCCAGTGGCTCGTCAACAATCCGTAGATGTTCATCGGCAAGCGCTGGTGTTGATACAGCACTCCCCGCAAGTAATGCCGCCGTTAGGCTAAGTTTACGCATTTGTTTTCCTCCCTGTTGCGTTTTCATTCTTTGACACCTCCGAGCAGGATGCCCTTCTCGAAGTATTTCTGGATGAACGGATAAACGATCAGCACCGGAATGATCGAACAAACGATGATGGCCGCTGTGACGGTCTCGGCGCTGAAGCCGGCTGCCGTTTGAACAATGGCAAACTCGTCGTCATCACTTAGGTTGCTGATGGTGTGGCGCAGGAACACCTGAAGCGGGATCTTGTCTTCGGATTGAAGCAAAACCATCGCCCAGAAGAACCCGTTCCAGCGCGCAACGATCAAGAATAGCGTGATGGTTGCAATCGCGGGCTTGCTGAGCGGGATGAACACTTTCCAAAGCACTTGGAAATCGTTGGCCCCGTCCATGCGTGCGGCCTCTTCGAAACTCTGTGGAATAGATTCAAAGAAGTTGCGAAGCAGGATGATATTGAAAGCGTTGATCGCAAATCCGAGGATGATGCCGAACATGCTATCGAGCAGTCCAAGATCACGCATGTTCAAGAAGAACGGAATGAGCCCCGCGTTAAACCACATCGTAAAGGCGATAAAGAGGTTGAAGAACCTCCGCCCTTTGAGTTGTGGGCGCGACAAGGCGTAAGCGCACGGGATAATGAACAACAGGCTCATGACCGTACCACCGATCGTGTAAATGAACGTGTTGCGATAGCTTATCCAGAACTGCGGATTCTTGAGGATATAGCCGTACGCCTCGAAGGTGGCATCAATGGGTGTCAGCACAACCTTACCCGCCTGCGCCGCAAATCCCGAACTAAAGGAGACCGCCGCGATATAGATAAACGGGTATAGGGTTGCGACCGTGAACATGCCGATCAAGACAGAGACCACAATAGCGAAGAACTTATCGCCACGTGAATAGAGGTTCCAATTCATCATTGTCTGATCCTCCTACCAGAGTGACGTGCGCGAGAAGCGGCGCGACAGTGTGTTGGCTGTCATCACCAGAACGAAGGCGACGACGGCATTGAAGAGGCCAGCAGCAGCGGCAAGGTCATACTGACCGGACTGCAAACCTTGACGATAGACCCATGTGTTCACCACATCTGCGGTCTCGTAGGTCGATGGTTGATAAAGCAAGATCACAAGCTCGAAAGAGACTTCCATGACGTTGCCGATGCGGATGATCAACATGATCAGGATCGTGGGCAGGATCGACGGGATCGTGATCTTCCACATCATCTGCCAACGGTTGGCTCCGTCCACCACGGCACTTTCATAGAGCGATGGATTTACGCCAGCGATTGCCGCAAGGAAGACGATGGAGCCAAAGCCCGCCTCTTGCCAGATGCCCGTACCCACGAAGATGGGGCGGAACCACTCTGGTTGTGTGAGGAAGTACACCGGATCAATCCCAAACCAGCCCAGGATCGTATTGATGATACCAGCCGTAGGTGAGAATGCGGTGATGACGATACCGGCAATGATCACCGACGAGATAAAGTGCGGCAGATAAACGATGGTCTGTGCTGAACGTTTATAAGTGGCGTTCAGGACTTCGTTGAACATCAAGGCAAGGATGATCGGGGCGGGAAAACCGAACAGCAAGTTATAGAAGCTGATGGTGATCGTGTTCTTTACCGCTCGGATAAATTGGTCGTTGGAAAAGAGCGTTTCAAAGTGCTCCCATCCAACCCAAGGGCTGTTCGCCACGCCGCGGAAAATCGAGTAATCTTTGAAGGCAATTTGCAGCCCATACATCGGTTTGTATAAGAAAACGATGAACCAGATAATCGTCGGCAGCAGCATCGCATAGATCTGCCATTCTCGTTTGAGGTGATCCGCAAGTCGGATGAATTTGCCATCTGTTACGGGGCGCTGTGCTTCGCGCGCCTCGATCAGGGTGTCTTCGATTGGCATGCCGCCTGCCGTTGTGTTTTCATCTGTCATTTGGATCAAGCTCCAACGTTTAGCGCGCGGCCAGTTTTGGCGTCGAACAGCTTGACGAGATGCGATGGGACATGAACGGCATCCACCCCTGTGAGGTGGTTGATGTCGCCGTTGGTGTCCGCTTTGAAGACAAGGTTGTTTTCGCCATGACGTGCGTGCAGCAGGGCCTCTGAACCTAGCGGCTCAACCAGATCGAGATTGATCGGCAGCGCTGAAGATGGACCGTTCTCCGCAAGCGTCACGTGCTCTGGGCGAATGCCGACAATGACGTCGCGGCCTGCATGGTTGCCAAACGCGCCGTCTATCTTGATTTCGACATCACCGACATTTGCACCGGTTTCTGTCAGCTTGCCTTTCATCTGGTTCATGGGCGGAGAGCCCAAGAAACCCGCGACGAAGATGTTGGCGGGGTTGTTGAACAACTCCATCGGTGTGCCGACTTGCTCGATGTTTCCGTCGTTCATGACGACAATTCGATCCGCGAGGGTCATTGCCTCGACCTGATCGTGGGTCACATAGATAGAAGTTACGCCCAAGCGTTTGTGCAGGCGCTTGATTTCGGCGCGCATCTGGGTGCGCAGTTTTGCATCGAGGTTCGAGAGCGGTTCGTCAAAGAGGAAGACCTTGGGGTGGCGTACAATTGCGCGGCCCATAGCTACACGTTGGCGCTGTCCGCCCGAAAGGTCCGCGGGGCGGCGATCGAGGTAAGGCGTCAGGCCAAGAATTTCTGCGACGTCATCAATCGTTGTCTTGATTTCGTCTTTGGGCATTTTGCGAATGCGCAGGCCAAAGGCCATATTGTCGGCAACATTCAGGTGTGGGTAGAGCGCGTAATTCTGGAAAACCATCGCGACGTCCCGATCCTTTGGAGCGACACGGTTCATGCGGCGACCGTCGATCTTTAGGTCGCCAGCAGTGATCTCTTCAAGACCAGCGATCATGCGCAAGGTTGTGGATTTGCCGCATCCCGAAGGGCCAACCAGTACCACAAATTCCTTCTCGGCGACGTCCAGATTAATACCGTGAACAACCTGTAATGCCCCGTAAGCCTTAACTATTCCCTCTAGATTTACGCCGGACATTGTTTCCTCCCCATGCCGTATTTTGTTCAAGCAATTCGACGAGAGCGAATCACTTTATGAAATCTGGTATACTAGTATAAAATTTGAAATACTAGTCTGGTATACTAGGCTTCCCTCTGGTAAATAGTGCTGAGTTAGTGATCCAAAGGAGGATCTTCCCTATGGCGCAAACAGTTTCGCATGGTGATCGACGCACAAGCGTTGATGACGTATTTGACGATCTGCACGAACAAATTCTGAGCTTGAAGCTCAGGCCTGGCGACCGAATTTCCGAAGCCGATATAGCGGCGAAGTTCGGTGTTTCCAGGCAGCCGGTGCGCGATGCTTTTAGTCGGCTGGCAAACCTTGACCTGCTATTGATCCGGCCTCAGCGGGCAACCGAGGTTCGACGGTTTTCTATGCGGCAAATCGAAAAAGCGCGCTTTGTTCGTTCCGCCATTGAGCAAGAAGTTCTGCGCCGCGCTGCTGTACTTTGCGACAGCGAGGGCGAAGCCCGCTTGAACAAAGTGTTGTCCGAGCAAGAGAAAGCAGTCGCCGAGCAAGATCACGAACGATTTGGGCCGCTTGATTATCAGTTCCACAAGATTCTCTGCGGCATTGCCAATGCCGACTATGCTTTTGATGTCATCCTTGAAGAGAAATCCAAGGTGGACAGATTGTGCATGCTTGGTCTTGAGAAAGAACAGCGACTGCCCGAATTGCTCGACGACCATCGGGCGATTGCTCAGGCTGTCGTGTCCCACGATCCGGAAGCTGCGGTAGCGGCCTGTCTGAAACACCTTTCACGCCTTGATGTTACGATTGAGCGGATCACTCTGACGAACGCAAATTATTTTGAAAGCCCTGATTCCTGATGGGAACATGGCCGCGGTAATGGTCAGGTTCTAACGAAGTGCGCGGGCATGGAACTGGTCCATGAATTCACAGTCACATCCTGCAACGAAACAGAACGGTCCAGGTGCGCGCCAAGTGTTTGCACTGGCGTGGCCGATGACGCTCAAGGCGACATTCCTGCACGGAACGGTGGTCATTGACGGGTTTCTGCTTTCGGCGCTCGGTGAAGAAGCCCTTGCGGCGATGGGACTGGCGGCTGCGCTGGGCGGGATTGTCCTTGGCTTAATTTTTGCCTTTTCCCACGCCATGCAAATCCGCACCGCACAGGCCTTTGGGAGCGGTGATCAAGTATTTCTCAAATCTGTTCTTGCTTCTGGCCTCGCTGTAAGTCTGAGCATTGGCGTCATCGGCGTGGTGCTTATTCAACTAGGGGGCGGCGCGCTCATCAACAGTTTGGCACCTTCGATCGAAGTTGCACAACAGGCTCAGACGTATCTGTCTATCTTCTGTATCGTTATTTTCGGAGAAGCGATTGGGCAGTGCATCGTTAGTTTCTTTAACGGCTGTAGTCGGACCAAATTGCCGCTTTATGGTTATCTTCTGTCTGTGCCAATTAACGTGGCCAGTAGCATCGTATTAATCCACGGATACTTCGGGCTCCCGGCGCTCGGTATCGCGGGTGCAGCAGTCGGAAGTGCCATTGGCATAACCGTTCAAACAGCCTTCTGGAGCGTTTTGCTGCTAATCACCGATGGGCGGCTGCGGCGAGTTGTTGGCTGGCATCACGGTACATTTGTTCGAACTGTCAAGCGGCACATAATGTTTGCCCTGCCCATTGCGGCGACATTCGTGAGTGCCACGCTATCCACCCACGTTTGCGCTCTTATTTACGCGAACATGCGCCTGAACGATTTCGCGGCTTTGACGCTTATCGCGCCGTGGAGTTTGTTAGCAGGGCAAATCGCAATGCAGTGGGCGCAGGCGACGGGGATTTTGGTTGCGCAACTTCTGGGAAAACACAGCCCCGAAGATGTGCTGGATCGCTTTCTGTCGCGCGCATGGAAGGGGGCGCTTGTGGCGGCGAGTCTTGTTGCGATGCTCTTTGCCGCAATGTGCCTTTCACTTGATTACATCTATCCGAACCTTGAGGAAGAGACACGCGCGATCATTTTCGGGTTTCTGCCAATCCTGCTGATTGTTCAGTTTCCGCGCGCGACCAATGCGATCTGTGGCAACACACTGCGGGCATCGGGTGATACCGTCTATGTGATGCACGTATTTATCTGGGCGCAATGGGCGTTCCGTGTGCCAGCGGCGGCGATCTTTGTGTTGTATCTCGATCTTTCCGCATTCTGGATTCTGTCGCTCGCCGTTTGGGAAGAGGCCCTGAAATTTCCTGCATTCCACAGACGCCTTTGGCGTGGAGATTGGAAGCGATCCGACGTTGCAGCCTAGCGGCGGCTAAATATCACCGTGCATCTTGGGAGGACGCGATGCTCAACTCTAACTCACACCTATTCATTGGGGCGATGGCCGTCACAGGTTGCGTCGAAGGTATCATGCAATCGCTGGATGCCCGCGGGGGAAGCCAATGACCAAGTTAAAGGTACTGGTTGCCGGAACGGGTTTTGCGGGTAAGGGCCATACGGCGGCATTTCGTGCAGCAGGCACTGAGGTCGTCGGTATGGTCGGGCGCACAGAACACGTGGTGCGGGAAGTTGCAGCGGATCTAAACATCCTCTATGCGGGTACAGATTGGGAAGCGGCGTTGGCAGAGCTTCGGCCTGATATCGTATCAATCGCTACCCCCGGTGGTGCGCATTATCTGCAAATCAAGCAGGCAATTTCGCAAGGTTGCCACGTATTCTGCGACAAGCCCATGACCACGCAGGGCGATACCGCGACGGAACTGTTTGAACTGGCGCAGGCCAAAGGCGTTAAGACCGCTTTTGCCGCTAGCTTCCAGTACACACCTAGTGTTCAGCACGCAAAACGGCTCATTTCAGAAGGCGCAATTGGCGAGCCGACCGAGCTTGAGTGTATCTCGCATTTCAATCTTGAACGCGGCATTCCTTTTGGTTGGTCACATCGGGCCGAGGATGGTGGAGGGCGCCTGAATAACAACTTCACACATTCACTCGCCATCGCACAGACCCTCATTGAGGGCCAAATCCAACAAATAACAGGAGATCTGCGCGATGATCTGGGCCGCGCGCCCAAGGTTGAGGGTGTTCACGACTTCACTAAACGGCGATCGATGATACCAGAAAATCTCGATGACCCAGCGCTTGAGTGGGGTGAAAGCAACGTAGAATGGTCATACACCGTTATGGCTCGGTTACGTAGTCAACTGGCCGCACAGTCTGTTTCGGTTCTGTTTAAACATAGCGCGTTGCTCCCTCGTTTCCATGATGACCACATCATGGTCTATGGCACCACCGGCGCGATTTATCTAAAGGGACACTATGGCTCTGGTCCTCTGTCTCTCCATGATGGAGCAGGCTGGAAAGTACTCCCGACACCCGCGGATATTTTGGCGAGGGCGCAGGAAAGTTTGGGCGAAACCGAACAGTGCTGGCATGTCTTGGCAGATATTTTCGTTCGCGACATTCAGGGGCACCCTGTGTCGGACTACCCAACTTTCGCTCAAGGCAGCCTGTACCAGAACATAATCGATAGTCTCAGAAACTCGGATGCATGGACCAATATTGAAGAGGGCGCAAAATGAAGATCACAGGAGCAAAAGTCTTTGTCGGCGGACCGGGCAAGAATTACGTTACCCTCAAAATTATGACCGACGAGGGCATCTACGGCCTTGGTGATGCAACGCTGAACAACCGCGAAACTCTGCCCGCTGCCTACCTTCAGGATTACCTGATACCTAATCTCATCGGCATGGATCCTCGCAATAGTGAGGATATCTGGCAGTTCTTCTATCGCGGCGCGTATTTCAGGCGCGGCCCAATCGCTATGGCGGCCTTTGGGGCAATCGACATGGCGCTATGGGATATTAAGGGCAAGCTGGCGGGTATGCCCCTCTACCAGCTTTTTGGCGGCAAGAGTCGGACTGGCGCAATGGTCTATGCCCATGCGACGGGGGCAGACCTGCCTGACCTGATGGACTCTGTCTCGCGGTATGTTGAGCAAGGCTACAAGGCGGTGCGCGTGCAATGCGGAATCCCCGGCATGCCGACCGCGAGTTATGCGGTGCCGGATAAAAAAGGCGGACAGGGTGACTACATCACCGACTTTGGCGGCATTGTTCCCAAGCAAGAGATTTGGGATACGGATCGCTATATGCGCTATATGCCGGAAGGACTTGCCGAAATACGCGCGAAGTTTGGGCCGTCGCTGAAAATCCTTCACGACGTACATCATCGCCTGCTACCACGAGAAGCAGCAGAATTCGCCAAGAACGTGGAGCCGGTTGGTCTTTATTGGCTCGAAGATCCCACCCCCGCCGAAGATCAAGGCGCACTGCGTGTGATCCGCCAGCATTCAACAACACCCATCGCGATTGGCGAAGTGTTCAATTCCATTTGGGATTGTAACAAACTGATCGAGAAGGAATTGATCGATTTCATCCGCGTCGCCGTGACCTATGCTGGCGGCATTACCCACGTAAAACGCATCGTCGATCTGGCCGCGCTCCATCACGTGCGAACAGGATTTCACGGCGCCCCAAGCCATTCGCCGATTTCCATGGCCGCGCAGCATCACCTTAACGCATGGGCGCCAAACTTTGGAATTCAGGAATACCTCGTTCTAGGGTCGCCAGAATGCGACGCATTGTTCCCATCGGACCATGTGATGAAAGACGGAATGTTCCACGTCAGCGATGCGCCCGGCCTAGGCGTAGATTTCAACGAAAGCGAAGCCGCGCGCTATGAATACAAGCCCGGCAGCCATCCAGTCGTCAGGCTGGAGGATGGAACGCTCTGGAATTATTGATGTGCTAGGTGGCTGTTTCCGTGCTGACTTAGGTGCGGACGCTGCTCGTCGCGTTTCGCGCCTTAGTTTGCCAAGGGTATGTTCGTTGTAATTTGGGCCACAAGAGACTATGTTATAGATACTTGAGTTTTTGCTTTCTTGTGTCTCGGCGCGTTTTGGTGCCGCGAAGGTGGCAATTCCTTTCATTACAATTAGATGGTTTCACCACCCCTAGGCGGGGGTTACACGTGTGCGAAGGCTGACACTCTTTTTGGTTGGTCGTATCACTTTTGGCGCTTGGTCCGATTTTAAGCGCATCTTTAATCGACACGATCAATGCCTAGCTGGGAATGCGATCTCAAGCAGCGAGCGCACGGATACGCTCTACGCATCATATGCGGTGGCGAAGCCCAGCCGGTCTTCTGTAGTACCGCTCAATAAGGAATAAACATGGAAAACGAACTAAAGGCGGCCGATACGATCCGTCGTTCCGTTAGGGGTGCGCAAGCGCCACCACCTTCTGCGATCGTATATTGCGAGGGGAACTTCGCCGAGGTCGATGGCAAGACTGCAAATGGGCTTGTGCGGCACAGCATTGCTTACCGAATAGTGTCGGTAATAGACAGTTTGCATCAAGGTAAGGACAGCGGATTGGTCCTTGACCGCGTACCGAACAACATTCCGATTTTTGCAGATATTGACGCTGCCGTCGCGCATGAGGCCACGATACCCGATACGATGATTTATGGGATGGCACCTTCGACGGGAAAACTCTCGCAGATGGATCGCGACGTCATTCTTGATGCAATCGCGCTTGGTATGAACATCGTTAGCGGGCTGCATGAGTATTTGAGTGACGATGAAGAGATTTCCGCCTTCGCGGACCAGAGAAAAGTCACCATTCGAGATATTCGCAAACCAAAGCCCAGCAAGGATATGCGCCTGTTTGATGGGAGCGTCGCGTCGGTTGATGCCTTGCGCATCGCGGTTCTTGGGACTGACTGCGCGATCGGTAAGCGGACGACCGCAACGGTACTGGCGCGTGCACTGAATGCTAAAGGGATCAAGACGGTTCTGGTCGGCACAGGGCAAACGGGACTGATGCAGGGCGCGAAGTATGGTGTGGCGATGGACGCTGTTCCGCCCCAGTTTTGTTGCGGGGAGCTTGAGGGGGCGATTGTCGCGGCCTCCGATGGTGAACAGCCAGCAGTTATCCTGATCGAGGGGCAGGGCGCGCTTAGCCATCCTGCGTTTTGCACATCCGCTTTCATTTTGCGTGGTAGCCAGCCCGACGCCGTCATCCTTCAACACGCACCCAAGCGAAAGCACCGCTGTGACTTCCCGACTATGCCAATGCCAAGCGCTGCGAATGAGATTGCCTTGATCGAGGCGTTTGCCAATACAAAGGTCATAGGCGTAACGCTGAACCATGAGGGGATGTCGGAACTAGAGATCACCGACACGATCGCAGTTCAATCGCGGGAGTTGGACCTTCCAGTCACGGATGCCCTAAGCCGACCCGTGTCTCATTTGCTGTCTATGGTCCTTACGGCGTACCCCAGCTTGCAACAACGCGTCCCTGCGGTCGCGATATGACCACACCGCGCGTAGATGTGGACCTGAGCAAGATACGCTTCAACACAGGGGTGATTGTTCGGCGGTTGAAGCAGCGCGGGGTAAGCGTCACAGGCGTGACCAAGGCGTTTTGCGGACATCCTGCCATCGCGCAGGCCATGCTGGATGGGGGAGCTAGCGGGCTTGCGGACTCTCGAATGAGTAATGTTCGACGGTTACGCGCCGCGGGCATGACTGGCGCGATCACATTGATACGAACACCGATTTTAAGCCAAGCAAAGCAGGTGGTTCAGCACTGTGAAGAAAGCCTCAACACAGAGGTCGCTGTCATCACCGCTCTGGCGGCGGCGGCCGTTCAGTTAAAGCGGGTTCATGGCGTAATTCTCATGCTGGAGATGGGCGATGGCCGTGAGGGCGTATCGCCAACGACCTTGGCCAATATTGCGCGACAGATCACCAATATGTCGGGCGTAACTTTAAGCGGGATTGGTGCGAACTTTGCCTGCTTAAGCGACGCTGGCCCTACGAACGCGCAAATGGCCGCGCTGTCGAGGTTGGCAACTGAAATAGAGAATGTTTGTGGCAAACCCCTCAAGATCGTGTCGGGCGGGAACTCTTCAAACCTGCAGTGGGCCTTGAATGTACCTGCGGCGGGGCGCGTAAATAATCTTAGGGTGGGAGAGGCGATACTTCTGGGTGTGGACCCCGTCACCGGCAATCAAATTCGCGGGATGCACACGGACGCCTTTACACTTGTTGCCGAAGTGATTGAGGCAGAGACAAAATCCGTTGCGCCAGTTGTGGCACTTGTTGATCCCGCTATTGCAATACTTCGCCTTGTTCCAAAACAACGAGATACGACGCGTTTGATCCTGGCGCTTGGTAAGCAGGATACCGATATTGAGGGGCTTATAATGCCGTTTGCGCACGACTTGATCGGCGCCACCAGCGATCATCTTGTAATTGGTACTGAGAGTGCGGCTTTCGAAGTTGGGTCCGAGGTGAAATTTCAAATGAACTACAGCGCGCTGATGCATGCAATGGCGGCGCCAGACGTGGAAACAGCACTAATTCACGAGTCACCTTCGACATATTCGCGGCACGCTCAGCGAAGCCATGCGCATCTGGCGCTGCACTAGAGGCACACGACACAAACACAGAGGAGATAGAAAAATGGTGAAACCGCCAGAAAAATCAATGTTCAAAGCCTACAAGGCCAAACCTGAAACCATTTTGGACAAGACGACTCGTGTTGTAAGAAAAATGGTCGACGAAGAAGCCGAAATACGGCAAGCAAAGATCACGCGCTTGCGCAAAGCTCGCCTCGAAAGAGAAGCCAGCACAGCACCCGCTTCTGAAACGCGCAAACCGAGAAAAACTAAACCGACCCCAATGCGTTAATTCGCAAATAGCCGACCCGCCTCATGTAAGGATCTTTCGATGGCACAACACGACGAGAGCACAACAAAGCGTCACTATATCTGTCAGACATATGTTGAAAAGATTGAGGGGCGCGAAGGACTTGCCGTCTTGAAAATTGGCAAACAGTTTCAGTACACGACAGCCTCTCAGGCACAGGAGCGCGCCGAAAGGGAAGCGCGCGCCGAAGGATGCGCCGGTGCGGACGCCTATTCAGTCGAGGAAGATCTTAGCTCTGGTGAAGTCAGTGCTCCGGTTTTTCTCGTAAGACTGGGAAACGTCCCCGAGCTTGATGATTTCTAAACCGCATAGACACCTTAAATGATGTGGCGGAGTGCGGCGGGTTCGCACGCGCACTCCCAAGCAATCCGCTGTGCTCAGGTGGGCGACCGAGCAATATTTATTGAGAAAAACTGATCCAGTCGCCTCTTCGCTACGTAGAGAGTTTAATAGTTATTTAAATGGAGGCTGAAATGTTGAAGAAAATAGTATTTCTTTCTGGTGGGCTCGCGCTTTCGGCAGCGCCGGTTCTGGCTCAGAGTGCGTATACGTCCTACAACGACTGGACGGGTGGTTACATCGGTGCGCAACTTGGTTACGCCGATGTCGGAACAAGCTTGGATGGTGTCGATGGTGACGACATTATAGGCGGTATCATCGCGGGTTACGACTATGATCTAGGCGATTGGGTCGTCGGTGGTGGTCTTGATTACGACATGGCGAGCATTGACCTTTCTGGTGCAGCAGAGGTTGAGAACGTCATTCGTGCCAAAGTTCGTGCTGGCTATAAAATGAACAACGGCCTGCTATATGCGACGGCTGGTTGGGCGCGCGCTGACACAGATACGTTGGGCGATAGTGATGGGTATTTGTTCGGTATCGGTTATGACGTCAAAATGAGCGGCGGATATACCGTTGGTACAGAGCTTCTCTACCACAAATTCGACGATTTCAACGACACTGGAATTGATGTCGACGCGACGACAATCCAGTTTCGCGTAGGGTATAATTTCTAAAACCCTCAGACAAAAAAGAGGCAAGGCGCTAGCGAAAACCAGTACGCATTCGTTATGCGCCTTGCCTCTTTTTATTAGTGCTGATCGGCATCTTGCGTGCGAACGTTGGGCGCTTTGATGATGCCAGCTACGGCTCGCAACACAGCAAATGACACAAGTGCGCAGAGCATAATTTTTGGCGCAGTCAGCATTGTGCCCTCAATCTGGAGGGCATGTATTACGCTGGCCGTGACCGCCACCAAAACCAAACCAATGTGAAATGTCCGAGTTGTTCGCCATTTAAGGCGCAGTGGCTTGCGCAGAAGCGCAACTAGTGCCGCCGCGAATATCGCCCACATGCCGATTACGCCCCATGTGGAAAACGGTGTCGGCGAAACGAAAAGAAGCGCGTCGATCATATCGGGTGGGCTCGTTATCCATAGACATATCACGTGAACCGCGACAGCGAGCGTCAGCAACAATCCCGTCCAGCGATGTATACGACGACTTCGTTGTACTGAAAATCCGGGGAGTTGCCCGCGCGCAAGCAATGGTTGCACCAGCATAAACGCCATCGCGATGATGCCTGCAAACCCGCCCGTGATGTAGATTGGGTCACGCCACGCGAGGAGGGGACTCATCGCGGCAGTAATGATTGGGACAAATACTGCGGCGATTATCGTGGCCCACACTAGCAGATTGCGGGTAAGGCTCGTTGGGCGCTGGGGCATAAATTAAACCGGCAGAAGGACGAAATGCGCCTCTAGGCTGGTGTCTTTGGAGCTTTTCATGACTGGCCGCAGGAAAACCGTTTCGAATTCGTCGCCGTCACAAGCAAGATGACCGTGCGCCTGTCCAAATGCCGGAACGATTTGAGGCATCTCTAGACGGAACACGCCATTGGCATCGGTCTGCGTTGCGCCGTGGCTGTGAGGGTCGCGCTCGTATCCTTCGGTAGTATGTGCCCAAATCTGAATGCGTTGGCCAGCGAGCGGTGCGCCATCTCCGGCACGGCGAACTGTGCCTCTCATCCAAAATCCGCCGCCACCAATTTTCTCGACAATGGGTGCACCGGGCAGGTAGTTATTTGCACCTCCGCGCATCGATGGGGTCGGTTTAAGGCCATTGGCATAAGCTGCGCTCAAAAGGTCCGTAGATCCCATTGCAACAGCGGCGCAACCTGTGGCGATCATGCCTCGACGATCAAGAATTTTCGGCATTGGTTTTCTCCCTTAGCGGTGCGAACCATGAGTTAGAAGAAATAGTGACGACGGGGCCACTATAGCGTGTTTTTGGCCTCAATCCGAGGCGGAGCGAGCGTCCAACCGATAAATAGACGACACAAGTCCGTGAGAACGCTCGCACCAAAGACGCTAGTTAACAGCAAAGCAGTAGAAGAGCCCGTCACCACCTGTGCCGCGCAAGTCTTCGAGGCTGCAACCGCGCGAGCCGTGAGCGGAATTCCACGATGTGGGGCTGTCGCCACCTCCGGTTCTGTCGTGATGCCCAACCATAGCAGAGCCTGAGCTGTCGCTGCTACTCCAGTCCATGCATGCGTCACCAGATAGTGTTCCGTCCTCTGCCGATCCTGTTAGAATATCGTGGCGGTTCGGATCATCGCCGCGGCCGTTGATAATCTCACCTGACTCGCTGAGTGAATTCACTTTGCTGAGTTTATTCGCCTCGCTGTGCAGGTCGTCCACATCCGTTGCAACCGTCACGCCGTTGGCGTTCACCCATGGCCCCGCGCCAATCCGGTCGCGTGCGTTTTCGCTACTAGAAGAAAGATATGCAGCCCATGTTTTCCCTGTGCTGCCCGCGGCTTCGGCGAGTGCGGTACAGTGAGCGTCCGCCCCCTCAAGTCCGCCAAGGTCGGCGCCCTGTCCAGGATTTACGCTGGTGATAAAGAAGCTCATGCTCGTGTCCTGTGCGCTCGCGGTAGATACGAAGCCAACTATCAGCGCTGCGTTGATAAGTTTGGTGGAAATCATCTTGGTGTCTCCTCATTATTATTTGTTAAATGTAATGGGTCGCGCAGATGGCGATTAGGCGGGACTTGATAATTGGTGGCTTGAGTTCGTCTTAAACTCGAACGCAAAAAGCTTGAATGCAATCGCGCGAAACGGGGACTCAGTTGTAGATAATATTCTTGAACCAACACGTTAGATGGTAGCGGCAATCACTGCGTTCCGCAAGAATGCGGCATTGTTTGAAAATTTTCGGATTGATGCGAAGTATTTACGCGCGTAAATTTATAATGAGGTCGCTGTAAAGATAGCGCTGATCAAGACACAGACGAAGGGCAGAGATTGAAAATGAACGACGCGAAGATCAAAAACATGGAAGATTTCGCCTCGGTAAGTGGGATTTCGCGGCCAACGCTCTCGAAGTATTTTAACGATCCTGCAAGTGTCCGCGCCTCGACGCGCGCGCGTATCGAAGCGGCGCTAGAGCAATATGATTACCGGCCCAATATCTATGCGATCAACCAGAACCGTCGCCAAACCAAGAACATCGGGCTTGTTGTGCCAAACTTGACCGACCCGTTTTTTGCCGCGATTGCGCGAACAATTGAGAGCTTGATCGTCGAGGCGGGGTTTAATCCTCTCTTGCTAAGTTCCCACGGTGGCCCAGAGCAAGAACGCACCAATCTCGAAAGTTTGCGCGCGATCAAACCGGCCGGTTTGCTGCTGGCTCCGCTAGGGCGTGTGTCGGATCAGGCAAGCGTGGCCGCATTTGCCGACGAGTTCCCCACAGTTCTCTTCGACGCGAATCTTGACGGCGTAGGAGAGGCATTTTTCGGGTCTGACAACAGACAAAGCATTGGCTTGATTGTCGACTATCTCTGTCGCAGCGGCGAGCCGCCCGTGTTCTTTGAAATGAAAAATCCGATTAACCCGAACGCTTACAAGCGTCGAACCGCGTATATCGCTGCTATGGAACGACTGGGCCACGAGCCACAGTTGATACAGGTCGAAGGCGAAGGTTGGGACTTTGAAGAGATTGGTTTTCGTGGTGCGTCTAAGGCGCTCAGCGAGCACCAATTCGCAACGAATACAGTGCTATGTTCAAATGATCGGTTGGCGATCGGCGTGCTTTCTGCTGCATTCGAGAGCGGTCTTAGAGTTGGACTTGGAGCAGGGAGTGCGCTGCGGGTTGCGGGGCATGACGATCATCCATTCTCGAAGTTTACGTGCCCGAGTCTGACGACTATTTCACAGGATTATGACTCGATTGCTGCGCGATCGGTCGAGACGATTCTTAAGCTTATCGACGTTGACAACAGCTCAACTGACCGCGAGATTTCATTGTTCGACGGACAATTGGTTCTAAGAGGGTCTGCATAAGGCATTGATTTCGAGATAAAGTAATCCAAAACTTTACGCGTGTAAATAATTTATTGACTTCGCGTCAGGTTTGTCGCTAGCATTTTAGAAATCATCCAACTTTGGGAGGACTAGGATGTCTATCAGGAACGCACTTTATGGCGCTACTGCGCTCACGCTGATCGGAGCAGGTAGTACACTTGCCGCTGATGAGGCGACCGAACTGACGATTGCGATCGTCAACAACGGCCATATGATCAATATGCAAACCGTCGCCGAAGCCTATACCGAGGAAACAGGCATTGCCCTAAACTGGGTATCACTTGAAGAAGGTGTTCTGCGCGAGCAGGTAACTTCTGACACTGCAACGGGTGGCGGACAGTACGACATTATCAACATCGGTATGCAAGAAGCCCCGATCTGGGGGCAAGCTGGTTGGATTGAGCCACTGAATTTTGGCGATGACTATGATGTCGACGATTTGCTTCCGGCAATCCGTGATGGCCTCTCTGCGGATGGTACACTTTATGCGGCTCCGTTCTATGGTGAGAGCTCTATGGTTATGTACCGCAAGGATTTGACCGACGCGGCGGGCGTCTCGATAGCAGACAACGATAGCTGGGAAAACGTAAAGGCCGCCGCTGCAGCGATCCACGATCCGGACAATGGCGTCTATGGCGTTTGCCTGCGTGGTAAGCCGGGTTGGGGTGATAACATGGCGTTTATCACCACGGTTGTGAACTCATACGGTGGCGCATGGTTTGATGCCGAAGGTCGTCCACAGCTTGATAGCGAAGAATGGAACTCCGCGATCAATTTCTATGTTGATCTGCTTGGAACATATGGCCCTCCAGGTTCTGAGGGTAACTCATTCAACGAGATTCTCGCGCTCTATAACGAAGGAAAATGTGGTATCTGGATTGACGCTACGATCGCCGCATCTTTCCTTGAAGTCGATGGCGTAGCTTACGCGCAGTCACCGAACGCCGGTAACCCTGTTGGGGCGAACTGGTTGTGGGCATGGGCGATGGCCGTACCTGCCGGATCACCGAATGCCGAGGCTGCGAATGACTTTATCGCTTGGGCAACATCCAAGGATTACATTCAAGCAGTAGGCAATCACGCTGATTTCGGCTGGGGTAAGGTTCCGACAGGAACGCGTACTTCGACCTACTCAATTCCAGAGTTTCAGGCCGCCGCAGATTTTGCCGAGGCTGAGCTTGCCGCAATTGAATCTGCTGCACCTGAATCAACGGATCTAAAGCCTTACGTTGGTGTTCAATTCGCTGCGATCCCCGAGTTCCCAGAAGTGGGCTCTGCGGTGGCGCAGGAAATGGCCGCTGCTCTCTCAGGTGCCAAGACAGTTGAGGAGGCGCTCGCCGATGCACAGAATGCAGCGGACGCCATCATGCAAGAAGCTGGTTACTACTAAGTAGCTGTCGTTGGGCCTGTCATGTTTGATGGGCCCGACGCACGCGAAGTTTCTTTCGGGGATAACGGCTTATTGTAGTAGAATAGGCTTAATTCCGATCCCGCCCTTCCTCTGACCCTGTCAGAATTATCCCGCCCCTTAACAAACTCGAGCGAGAGTTGAGCTATGGCCAATCGCACCATTCCCCGTCTGCTTCAGACCCCCGCAGTTTTGCTGCTTTTGGTTTGGATGCTTGTGCCACTTGGCATGACACTGTTCTTCTCGTTCATCCGCTATGTACTGAATAGTTCGCGCCGCCCTGAATGGACTTCGCCTTCAATCGATAACTGGCGCGGGTTCGGCAATTACCAGTACGTCTGGAATCAAGATTCATTCTGGCTCGCCATTCAAAACTCGTTGCTGATTGTTTGTTCAATCCTGTTTCTGACCGTGACACTTGGCATTGCAGTCGCTGTGCTAATTAACCGTTCATTTCCGGGGCGCGGGCTGGTCAGAGTTCTGTTGATCTCGCCATTCTTTGTTATGCCTGCCGTGAATGCGGTGCTTTGGATCAACATGTTGCTTGATCCAGTACTTGGCCTGCAAGGTATCGCCGTGAGCGGCATCAACGATGTGATCGCGGGCTTGCGGGATATGCCCCTTATCGGCGGATTTTTCTCATTGTGGCCGCAGTTCGAGCCAATCTCGTTTCGTGCCACGCAGACCTCTGCATATGCTGTCATTATGATGGTGACGTGGCAGTGGACGCCCTTTGCGGTTCTGATTTTCATGACATCGCTGCAATCCGAAGACCAACAACAGAAAGAGGCCGCAATTCTGGATGGTGCTGGTCGCTGGTCGCAGTTCCGATTTCTGACACTGCCGCACTTGGCGCGTCCAATCGCGATCGTGGTTATGATCCAAGCGATCTTTCATTTGTCGCTTTATGCAGAGATCGAGATCGTAAGTCGCGGTAACGGCAACAAAAACCTGCCGTACTATATCGGTGAGTTGGTCAACAACAACATCGGTGCGGCTTCGGCCACAGGAATCTTCGCCGTCATTGTCGCAAATATCGTCGCTATTTTCTTGCTGCGAATGCTCGGCAAGACGCTGATGGAATAGGGGAGCAAACCAATGGCCATCGTTGCACAACATACAAAACTATCAAGGATCGCGTGGCCTGTTTTGGCTTGGATCGTGGCGCTCATCTTCTTCTTTCCGATTTTCTATATGGTGCTCACGAGCTTCAAAACGGACGCGGATGCCGTAAAGCCTGAGTTCTTGTTCAGCTTCACCCCGACGCTCGAAAACTACACGAATATGACCAACAACTATGACTACTGGCGGTTTGCGACCAACTCGATCATCACGTCGGTTGCGGCAACGCTGTTTACGTTGTTCGTAGCTGTGCCGTGCTCGTATGCCATGGCGTTTAATCCATCGCGCGGGACCAAGGACATCCTGATGTGGATGCTGTCGACCAAGATGCTACCTGCGGCGGCTGTCCTCTATCCGATGATTTTCATGACCAAGGCGCTGGGCTTGTACGACACCAAGTTTCTGATCGTTGTGGTGCTGAGCTTGATTAACCTGCCAATCGCAATTTGGATGCTGTTCACGTACTTCAAGGACATCCCCAAGGATATCATTGAAGCGGGCCAAATGGACGGGCTGAATACGTGGGGCGAAGTTAAGGAAATACTGGTTCCGCTGGCGTGGGGTGGCATCGCTTCTACTGCTCTGTTGGTCTTTATCTTCTGCTGGAACGAAGCCTATTGGACCGTGCGTCTTACGACAACAGATGCTGCAACGCTGTCAAAACTCATCGAAGGAAATCGCGCACCAGAGGGGCTGTTCTTTGGCCGCTTGTCCGCGGTGTCTACTGCCGCCGTTGGCCCGATCGTGGTGCTTGGTTGGTTCTGCCAAAAACAACTTGTCCAGGGTCTGACCTTTGGCGCTGTGAAATAGGAAACACTATGGGACGTATTGTACTCGAAAAAGTCAGCAAGACCTTCGGCGACGTAGAAGTTATTCCACCGCTGGACCTTGCAATCGAAGATGGCGAGTTCGCCGTATTTGTCGGCCCTTCGGGGTGCGGAAAATCGACCCTATTGCGCCTTATTGCGGGGCTAGAGGATACGTCATCTGGTGAAATTATTATTGATGGCGAAACCGTAACCGAGGTGTCGCCCAGCAAGCGTGGGTTGGCCATGGTGTTCCAATCCTATGCGCTTTACCCGCATATGACGGTGCGCAAGAATATCGCCTTTCCGCTTCGGATGGAGAAGATGGACCAAAGCGAGATTGACGCAAAGGTCGACATCGCGGCGACATCGCTCAACCTCACGGATTATCTGGATCGCAAGCCTGGTCAGCTATCTGGTGGTCAGCGCCAGCGTGTTGCCATCGGACGTGCAATCGTCCGCGAGCCTTCTGCGTTCCTGTTTGACGAACCTCTGTCGAATTTGGACGCAGCCCTGCGCGTTGGTATGCGGATGGAGATCCTTGAACTGCACAACAAGCTAAAGACCACGATGATTTACGTGACCCACGATCAGGTCGAAGCGATGACAATGGCCGACAAGATCGTTGTTCTGCAAGCCGGCGTGATCGAGCAAGTGGGTACGCCGCTCGAGCTTTATCGTGCGCCACGCAATCTGTTTGTGGCCGGATTTATCGGTTCTCCGAAGATGAACTTGATCGCGGGGGAAGAGGCGGCCAAGCACGGCGCCACGACTATCGGCATCCGCCCCGAGCACATCGATATCGTGACATCAGGTGGCGTTTGGGAGGGCACGGTCAGCGTATCTGAACACTTGGGGTCGGACACGTTTCTACACGTGAATGTAGACGGCATTGAAGAGCCGCTAACAGTGCGGTCTATCGGTGATATCGCCGTAAGGCATGGTGATAAGGTTTCTCTGTCTCCGCGCCTGAACGAGCTTCACAAATTCCGCGAAGACGGCCTCCGAGTCGAGTGAACTTGGCGGCCAATAAGACATCATTGCTCTGACGTTCGACATCGAGAGCAGAAGCGGGACGAACTAATGAAAGATTACTTGCAGGGAGAGACCCCGATGAAACTGAGCGATGCCAATCTTGCCTCGTTGCCGGACTCCATCCAGCGGCCCCGCTATGACAGACAGGCCCTGACCGCGGGTATTGTTCATATTGGTGTTGGCAATTTCCATCGCGGCCATCAAGCGTGGTACTTGCACCGATTGATGCAGGAAGGGCTGGCACAGGACTGGGCGATTATTGGTGCAGGTGTCCGTTCAAACGACGCCGCAATGCGCGAGAAGTTGAGCGAACAGGATTTCCTAACCACATTGATCGAACTAGCACCCGAAGGCACCAGCGCCGAAGTCATCGGCTCAATGATTGATTTTCTACCAATCGAAGACGGCAACACAACACTGATCCAGGCGATGGCACAGCCAAATATTCGCATAGTGTCTTTGACAGTGACAGAAGGCGGATATTTTATTGACCCTGCTACGAAGGGATTTGATGCGGCACACCCCGATATCGTTCACGATGCCGCCAATCCCGAGACCCCTCGCACGGCGTTTGGGGCGATGGTTGCAGCACTGGCACTGCGCAAGAGGACAGGGGTTGCGCCATTTACGGCCCTTTGCTGTGACAATCTGATCGGGAACGGAGATATTTTGCGCCAAACAATAGTATCGCTTGCGCGCCTTTCAGACACCGAACTGGCCGACTGGATTGATCAGCGCTGTTGCTTTCCAAATTCGATGGTAGATTGCATCGTTCCGGCGACCGGAGCCAAGGAGCTTGCGTTGGCCAAGGACATAGGTATCGACGACGCGGCGCCCGTTACGCACGAGAATTTCCGCCAATGGGTGATTGAGGATAGCTTCTGTGCGGGTCGCCCAGACTGGGACAAAGTTGGTGTTCAATTCACCGACAAGGTCCACGATTTTGAAACGATGAAGATCCGAATCCTGAACGGTGGACATCAAGTCATATCCGTTCCAGCAGAAATCTTGGGTGTAGAGACCATCTCTGGATGCATGGAGCACGAACTTATCGGGGCTCTATTTGCTAAGGTCGCAAGAGAAGAGCTCGCGCCGCACGTAAAGCCCGTTCCGGGGATGACGCCCGCGACCTATGTCGAGCTAATACATCGCCGTTTTTCCAACCCCAAGATCGTCGATACCACTCGGCGTGTCGCATTTGACGGTTCCTCTCGCCATCCCGGTTTCATTCTTCCCTCCATAAGGGATGGCATTGCCGCGGGCTCCTCAATTGAGGGGCTCGCGCTGGTGGAGGCCGCATGGGCGCGGATGTGCTCAGGCATTCGCGAAGACGGTAGCCAGATCGCCGCAAATGATCCGTTCTGGCGGGATCTGCAACTTACTGCACTGCGGGCGCGGGATAATCCGTTGGCGTGGCTGTCTATGTCTCATATTTATGGCGACTTGATCGACAACACTCGATTTTCAACGGCGTTTTCATCCGCTTTGACCACGATTTGGCAAAAGGGTATGGAGAAGGCAATTGAGGAATACCTGCGCGGCTAGATAGGGGCTCGCGATTGGGCGCAACTATAGCTTCACTCTTCTGACGCCCCTATTTTGGGTGCGCATCTGTTTCTGTATGCCAGCTCTTGGATGGTTGCGGATGATTAGGAGCCATCGGCGACCGCTCTTTTTTCTTGATTTTCGCCCACCCGCGTCGGATAGGGTGGTATGTTTCAAAATCGCGCTTTGGTATTCATTCTTATTACGCTCATGATCGATGCTATTGGCATCGGAATTGTGTTCCCGATCATGCCCGATCTAATGGATCGTGTGGGCGCGGGTGATACTGGTCAGGGGGCATTCTGGGGCGGGCTGCTTATGGCGGCTTATGCGGGCGCTTTGTTCCTCTGTGGCCCGATTGTCGGAAGTATCTCCGACGCTGTCGGTCGCAGGCCCATATTGATCGCTGCACTTGTTGTTCTCGCGCTGGATTATGTGATCATGGCGCTGGCAGACAGTTTCTGGCTGCTACTGGTCGGGCGGACGCTCGCTGGCCTCGCAGGAGCAACATATATTACGGCGACCGCTTACATCGCTGATATCTCGCCCCCAGAGAAAAAGGCGGCGAACTTTGGTTTGATCGGTGCGGCATTCGGGATCGGATTTGTTCTAGGGCCCGCGCTGGGCGGTATAGCCGCTGAAATAAGCATATCCGCACCGTTCTGGATTGCTGCGGTATTATCGGCGGGCAATGCACTGTTTGGCTTCTTTGTCCTTCCCGAGAGCCTGTCAGAAGAAAAACGGCGACCCTTCGGGCGGCGCGCATTGAACCCCTTCAGGTCGATCCTTGATGCTTTCCGATTGCCTGGTCTCGCGGTGCCGCTGGTTTGTATATTTATCTTTGAGTTTGCCAATATGGTTTACCCGACGCTTTGGGCCTTTTGGATCCGCGAAGTGTTCGATTGGCCGACACTCTATATCGGGCTGTCGCTCGCGGCTTATGGTGTGTTGCTTGCCATAGTGCAGGGAGGGTTGATGCCTATCTTCATCAGGTGGATCGGTGATTTCCGCACGCTAATGCTCGGCATGGTCTCGGCGCTGATCGGGATGATCGGATTTGGCTTCACGGAGACTGTAACGGCGCTCGTGCTCTTTCTGCTGCTTGCTGCGCTGTCCGATCTGGTTCCTGCGCTTATGACGGCCATGGCGTCGAACAAAACCGACGAGGATCGCCAAGGAGTCGTGCAGGGCGTTATTGCATCGCTGTCGTCTGTTGCGGCCATTCTCTCTCCGATTGTTATGACAGGATTGTTCCAAGCTTCCGTGGACGCAGAGGGCGCCTATCGGCCCGGTGCGCCCTTCCTGTTCTCGGCGCTCCTTATTGTGGTGATGATGCCGCTGGCGGTACGTCTGCGCGGGCATGCTTCGGTCTGAGTGTTCCTAAATCGCTCGTTGCAGAGAATCGGCAGGTACGAATCGTGAGGGAACGTAGTTTCGCGCGTCGAAAGCAGGAAACCTTCCTCTAAGTGCCGATGAAATCACCGTTATTTTCTTCAACCCCTCCAGACGGAATTGGCAGGATTGAGCGATTTATGCGGCGTTTACCGTCACCAGTGTGGCGATATTTTGCTAGAGCACCCCAGCGTCATTTTTCGCGCAAAAACGCGCTTAGGAAAATGGCGCTAGATGGCAGTTATGTGCCTGATTTTGGGTGGTTTTCTATCTCCAAGTTCATTCGGGAAATTGTCGGTTATGAATGAAGTAGGCAAATTGAAGCCTTAATTAACGAACGGAGATTACTTATGAAAACTGTCCTTACAACGACCGCCGCTATCCTCGCATTTACTGCCCCTGTATTGGCTGCCAGCGTGAGCGAACTGGACGCTAATGGGGATGGCATGGTGACAATCGACGAGCTGAAAGCCGTCAATCCAGAAGTCACCGCAGAAGAGTTTGCTGCCATGGATACAAATGGCGACGGATCTCTGAATGACGAAGAACTAAGCGCTGCAGAGGAATAACCTCTAACATAAAGGGTTCTACTGAACTCTAGCAGCAGTGTGGCACCCGGAAATATTCAGCTTGGTGCCACATACGTAAAGATATCAAAGTAAAGAGCGTGGCAATTAGGCCGCGCTCTTTTCATTTTGATTAGTCGGTCTCGAACTTATTGAGCTCTTTGATGACGCGCGCCAAATGCGGGCGCTCTCCGCCGTCCAGACCCTCGTTCGCGGCACGAAGCAGGGCCTGTTCGTTGGATTTCCACGCCAACAGTATCTCGCGCTTCTCTGGGTCGCTCCAGCGAGCATCGGAAGAAACCTCCGCGGGATTTGAATAGAACTTCTCTGGGTCAAGAAGTACGTCTTTATGGGTAACACTTTTATCAGCCATCGTTCTCATCGCTCCTATATTCGCTATAGGATCAACGCGCGAGGCACCCAAGTGGTTCCATTCGGATTGGTTAGGGGCAGGAGCACACCCTCGTGCCACATTCCTTTGGCGCGAAGATGCTAGTTATTCAGGATGTATCGATTGTATCGGTTGAGGAAAATCAAACCGAGCACGAACGCGACAAGCGAAATGCCGTAAACATACGCCGGACTTATGAAATCAGCGTGATAGTTCGCGAACAATCCGCGTCGCATTTCAACAACAACATGCGCCACAGGGTTCCACGTGAGGTAGTAGTCATACGGTTCCGGTACGCGGTCAATCATGAAAATAACGCCTGACATCAGGAATAAGGGTGCGTTCAGCACCTTCCACACGTGAGCCCAAGTGGGAGATACTGGGATCAGGAAACAGTTCAATGTCCCAATACCCAGCCCCAAGCAGGCCGCCATGAGGAGAGCGTTAAGGATATAGATAGGGCGAGGAAAAATTTGGAGATCTTGAATGATCACTATTGCCGAAATCAAGATCACAAAAACCACGCAGTGTGTCATTGCAGCGAGAATAAAGCGCGCGAGTATCGCATCAATGTACGTAACCGAAGGATACTTCAGCAATGGTCGCGAAAATGCAATCGCGGCTGAGACCTTCTGGGCTAGGTTGCTGTAAAACATAAATGGCAGAAAGCCAGACGCGTAGAAGAACGGGAAGCTCGTTCCAAGTCCCGGCGAGCGCAGCGCAAGAGAGAAAACCACTGAAAGCAACGCAATCGCTGCTACCGGCTCAAGCAAGGCCCAGATATACCCCCCGGGGGAGCGACCGTAGGTTGTGGACATTTCACGCAGAACCAAAGCACTAATGGTTCGGGACATTTTGAATTTTCTAGCGCGAAGTTCCTTGGCGAAAAATGCCATACTGCAACCCTTTTTCGCTTCATGTAGCTTTTTTAAACGTTATGTATGATGTAATGCGGAGATGCAATCAACCGAAGAGGGCATGTTGTGAATAAGAAAACTCGAATTGTACCTCCAGAAGATGAGCCGTCAAAAACCGAGCAAGATGTCACGAACACGACTGACAGCGACCAAGCCGTTACAGAAGTGAGAGAAGATAAAGACGGCAATGACGAGCCACAGTTCGAGGCCGCAAGTAAGGCGAGCCTGCAAACTCGCCACTGGGCATTGATGTCGAGTTTTCTGGTTGTTGTTGTAGCCCCTCTCGTTGTGATGGCGTACTATTTGTATACCTATGCGGCTGACCAATATGTGTCTAACGTTGGGTTTTCGGTGCGCTCTGAGGAAATGGAGTCACCTCTTGATCTCTTGGGTGGGCTGGGCGTGGCCAGTAGTGGCAGTGCTTCGGATTCTGACATCCTGTATGAATTCATGCAAAGTCAGATTATGGTCGAGACTGTCGACGCAGATGTGGATTTACGTACTCTGTACTCCAAGCCCGATAACGACCCCGTGTTTTCATTTAAGCCGGACGGATCTATAGAAGACCTTGTGTCCTATTGGCGCAGAATGGTCCGTGTGAATTACGATAGCTCCAAAGGGTTGATTGAGCTCGAGGTTCGTGCGTTCGCGCCGGAAGACGCCAAGCAGATCGCGGAGGCGATTTTCCGAGAAAACACGCTTATGATCAACGAGTTGAGCGCGCTCTCACGCGAGGATGCGACGCGCTATGCCAGAGAAGAGCGTGATCGGGCCATCGTTCGGCTAAAAGAAGCGCGGGAGGCAATGACCCAGTTCCGCCACGAGAACAAAATCGCCGATCCATCCAACGAAATTGTGGTGCAGTCGGGTCTAATGACCGCTCTACAACAAAGCTTGTCTAATGCGTTTATCGAGCTTGATCTATTGGAAGACGTAGGAAATGACAACGATCCGCGCGTCTCTCAGGCCAAGCGAAAAATCGCGGTTATTGAAAGTCGCATTCAAGAAGAACGCGAGAAATATGGCCAGAGCATAAGTGCCGAAGGAGGCGTAGAACTCTCAAGGCTTATCGGTGAGTATGAGAGCCTGCTCGTTGATCGTGAGTTCGCCGAAAAGACCTATCTTGCAGCCTTACAAGGCTATGACGTCGCCGTGCTCGATGCGCGTCGGCAGAGCAAGTACCTTGCGGCGTATATCAAGCCGACGATGGCGGAATCGCCACAGCATCCGAAACGCGCCATGATCCTAGGACTTTCTGCAATGTTCCTCGTATTGATCTGGACAATTGGCTGTTTGATCTTCTACGCGGTAAGAGATCGCCGGTGATCGCATGATTAAGCTCACGAATTTGAACAAGACGTATGTTCTGAACGGGCGATCGAAAATTGTCGCCAAGGACATTAATCTCACAATTCCTTCAGGGGCGACTGTTGCACTTATGGGACGCAATGGTGCTGGGAAGTCGACTCTAATGGAGATGATTTCAGGCTCCGAGCGCCCAAATTCAGGTACGATAACTTCGACAGGCACGATTTCATATCCGGTCGGTTTCGCAGGAAGTTTTCACAAAGAACTGACGGGCGCACAGAATGCGCGCTTTGTTGCACGAATTTACGGTGTCGACACAGAAGAAATGATCGATTTCGTCGAGGACTTTGCAGAGCTTGGTGATCACTTCCATTTGCCTGTAAGGACCTATTCTTCAGGCATGAAGTCCCGACTGGCCTTTGGCGTTTCAATGGGTATCAAGTTTGACACTTACCTTGTGGACGAAGTGACATCGGTCGGTGACGCCGCATTTAAGGATAAGAGTGCAGCCGTGTTTCATGAGCGTATGAAAAATAGCGGTGCGCTGGTTGTCTCTCACTCAATGAGCATGCTGAAACGTCTATGTCAGTCTGGAGCGGTGCTAGAGCAAGGGAAGCTGTACTACTACGACGACCTAAACGAGGCAATTGAGCATTATCGAGAAGTGATAGGTGGCGAAAATCCAAACAAAAACAAGAAAAAGAAGAAAAGTAAGAAACAAGAGCAGAAACGTAGACAGCAGTTGCTCTTGCGGCGAAAGCTTAGACTTGCCGAGGCAGCGGCAGAGAAAGCACTTGCCGAGGCGGCGTCAAAATAGTCACTCTATATTTATTCCCACATCATTTACGTATTGCCGCATGATTGTGGGTTTCATATAGCTCTTGGGTATATCTATAGATTTTAGGGGAAGTATATGTTGATATCCGAGAAGCATAAGTTCGTGTATATCAAGACACACAAGACTGCGAGCACGAGCGTTGAAGGGCTTCTTGAGCATCTTTGTACACCGGAGGGTCACAAACCCGAGCACGCGCAATCAGAGATTTATTCTGAATACGGATATGTTAGTGGCCGGGCAGGAGAGTACAAAAGCACCGACTTGCTCTTGCCACACGCTACAGCGCAGCAAATTGAAAAAGTGATTGGCTCCAAGAAGTTTAACGATTATCAGAAGATCTACTGCGTCAGAAATCCCTATGACAAAGTCGTTTCATGGTTCTGGTTTGTTATGCCAATGACGACCAAGACACGTGTTGAGAATGATTTTGATGCAGCAAGGACACTCTTTCGCGATTGGTTGGCAATGAGACCGCATCTGCCTGTTGACCGAAAATATTATGTACTTAACAGAAAAAAAATCGACGCCACTCTGATTAGGTTTGAATCTCTAAGGGATGACATCATTTCATGCCTAGAAGGTATTGGCGCTGAAGTTGATTTTGATGCGCTGCCTGAATGGAAAACGGAGCAACGTCGTCATAATGTTAATCACTTCATGGATTACTATGACGATACCAGCCGCAAAATTGTGGAAAAGAAGTTCTCATTCGATTTCAAACATTTCGGATATAAACACATGTGAGCGCTGGGGCGATGAGCAGCCCCATTTGAGTGGTCCAATTTGAAAGTTAGTGCATGACTGGCCTTTGGTCCATCTGAGTGATGGCCTCCGGCGCAGGCGGGCGATAGCCCAAGGCACTGTGTGGTCGTTTGGTGTTGTAGTGTTTTCTCCAGCGTTCGATGATGATCTGGGCTTCGCGTAGTAAGTAGAATATCTCGCCATTGAGCGATTCATCACACATACGCCCGTTGAAACTTTCACAGTATCCATTTTCCCAGGGGGATCCTGGCTCGATGTAGGCGGTCGTCGCACCAACGGCATTGATCCAATCTCAGAGCGCCTCTACGATGAATTCAGGGCTGTCGTCCATTGGGCAACTCCGATCTGATATAGGTTGGCACCCCACGCTAGATGAACAAGTCGGTCAATGCATCAATGACCTCAGTCGAGTTCAACCTTCGCCTCACACGGATCGCCAAACATTCCCTGCTGTACTCGTCCAGGATGTTCAGTGTTCTGAAAGCCCGCCCATTCTCGGTCCGATGATGCACAAAGTCGTATGATCCCTTTGCCCGGCAGGGCACGTTTGTATGCCCGAGAGGAGGACATGGTTGCGATACTCCGGCCGGTGTCGGACACAAGCCCCGTCATTCATCCAAGCCGTCCTTTCTTAGGTTGTTTCACTGGAACTTTGAGCCCTTCGCGTCGCCACAATCTTTCAACTCGTTTGTCATTTACTTGCCCGCCAGCGTCTCTCAGCAAAGCCGCAACACGCCAGTAGCCATATCGGCCGTACTGGCGTGTCAGCTCGATCATATCTGCGATCAAGCGTTCTTCGTCAGCACGGCCTCGTAGTAGCCGACGTTGTGTGGATCGATGCTGGCCCAAGACGCGACATACGCGGCGCTCAGAAACCTTCATCTGGCCACGTATAAGATCAATACAAGCACGATGGCGCGAAGGGCTCAGAAGTTTCCCGATGCGGACTCCTTCAAGATCAACTTGTCCAATGTCAGGTCCGAGACTGCGCGGCGAAGGCCTCATTCTCTTTCTGGAGCCGCTTCAGTTCCTTGAGTTGTTCTGTGCCCATTCCGCCCGTCGCCATTGTCGCTCGGACCAATGGCGCAACAAAGGCTCCATTCTTCTTCCAGCGGTAATAGGTTTGTTCAGTCACACTGATCTGTCTGATTGCGTCAATTCGGGGCATGCCTTGCCCCATCAGTGCTTCAACCTGCCGTAATTTCACGACTATCTCGTCTGGCTTGGTTCTCTTGATGGCCATCTATGGTCCTCCTTTTCCTAACTATAGAGGCGGACCACTTCAAAGGGGGAGGCTCAGCGGAGCTAGGTCGTAATCTAAGAAACCGCCCCAGAAATCACTAACGCGCCCTTTATGGATGCGCCTTTGTGCATTTCCATGTCTTTGGCGGAGATGTCTGCAACGCAGTTTGCGCCTGAGTGGACTTCGACCATTGTTGCAGTAAGCGAGCCTTTTAGGGTACCGCGAATGTGGGCTGTTTGAGTTTTGACCGCGCCCGTGATGTTTCCATCTGAGAGAATGTCGAGCGTCGTTCCGGTGACATCGCCTTCGATTGTGCCGGCGACTTCGATTTCCGCTGATCCCGACAGGTTACCGGTGATCACAAGGTCTTCTGCGATAATCGTTTTTGACATGGATACGCTCCCTTATTCTAACTTCCATTGATGAGGCTAACGCGGGAAATCGCGTCGCGCTACTCATAAACGCGTGGTGGGGTAGAAAAGACACATACTGCGACATTGTCGTTTGCTTTGTTCTGGGTGCGGGCCGTTTGCAAATGTGTGCCTAACAAACGATCATTGCGCCCGCGGATATGAACGAGTATTCCCAAATCGCCGGTGACGGCCACCATAAATTATTCACATCTGGACGCTCAATGCGGTGCGGCGTAAACTCCGCCAAACTTTCAAATTTAAGGGACGGATATGAAACGAGTTTTGACGACTGCACTTATTGCCTCCTTCTTGGCGACCACGGCTAGCTATGCTCATGAATCCTGCGCGCACGGCAAAACACTGACGCCTGATGTCTTGACGATTGCGACGGGTAATCCGGCCTATTTCCCATGGGTTATCGATAATGACCCAACGACTGGCGAAGGATTTGAGGCTGCTGTTGCCTACGAAGTTGCCAAGCGCATGGGGTTTGAAAAGGACGCCGTGGAATGGACAACTGCGACATTTGACCAATCTATCCAGCCAGGCTCCAAGGAATTCGACCTTAACCTACAACAGTTCTCGATTACTGAAGAGCGTGAAAAAGTCGTTGATTTCTCAGAGCCATATTACTCGGCTGCGATGGCCGTACTCGTGCGTCAGCCAACGGTCGATGCGGGGGCCACTGGCGAGATGGAGTCGTTGAAATCCCTGAAATGGGGCGTAATGGGGACGTCTACTGCCCTCAAAGTGGTAAGCGAAGTGATCGCGCCAAGCGATACGCCGCTGCTTTATGATGACAACGTGAATGTTATCGAGGCAATGAAAGCCAACCAGATTGATGCTGCGATATTTGACCTTCCGACCGCGCTCTACCTTAGTGCAGTTGTACTCGAAGATGGCGCGCTGATCGGACAATTCCCCGCAGACCGCAGCGAAAATCCAGACCAGTTCGGATTCCTGATGGAGGAGGGCAGTGCGCTGAAATCCTGTGTGGATGAGGCCTTGGCTGCTATGAAATCGGACGGTACACTCGCCGCAATCGAGAGCCAGTGGCTCGCGGAAACAACGGGTGTCCCCGTTCTCAAGTAGCTAGATTATGATGAAAAACAACAGCGCGGGCCTCACGGCCCGCCAACTTTATGAGCAAAAAGCGAAACGCAAATCTACTCTCATTGCGACGCTGAGTTCACTTGTTGCGATTGTGCTGATCGTGGTTCTTGTCCCCATGACGCCTGGATGGGAACGCGTTAAGTTCAGCTTCTTCAACAGCGAAATTCTGATCGATACATTTCCCGGCTTGCTCAAGGCTTTCCTCTGGGATGTGGCGATCTTCCTTTGGTGCGCGCCCGCTATTGCGATTATTGGGCTGGTCATTGCGCTATTTCGCGACGCACGGGCGCCTGCGCTCTTTCCGCTAAGGGTGTTTGGAATTCTCTATACGGATATCTTTCGCGGCGTTCCCGTGATTTTGATAGTTTTTCTTATCGGATTTGGCGTTCCGGGCTTAGGGCTGCAAAGACCCTGGAATAGTCCCTATATTTGGGGCTCTCTGGCGCTAATCCTGACCTATTCCGCTTATGTCGCCGAGATATTCCGCGCAGGCATTGAATCTGTGCACAACAGCCAGCGCGCTGCCGCGAAATCGCTTGGGCTAAGTCACGGTGATATGATGCGCTTTGTGGTGCTACCACAGGCGATCCGACGCGTTGTGCCTGCGAATATGAATATGCTCGTTGCATTGCAAAAGGATGTGGCGCTCTTGTCCTTTATTGGGCCAGTCGAGTTGTTACGGCAAGCGGGTGTGTATAAATCCCTGCTCGCGAATTTCACGCCTTACGTTGGTGCTGCGATCATTTTTCTAGCTGTGACAATCCCGCTTACGCGATATGCGGACCACTTGATTGCCAAACAAAACAAGGCTCGTAGCTGATGTCTATTCTATCGCTTTCGAATGTCACCAAATCCTTCGGGGATTCTTCGGTTTTGCGAGGCATCGACTTGCAGGTCGAGCAGGGAGAAATGGTTTGCCTTATCGGGGCTTCTGGTTCCGGAAAATCGACCCTATTGCGTTGTATTAACCTCCTCGAGAGCATTGAGGAAGGCGAGATCTGGTTTGATGGAGCTGACATTTCGCTTCCGAATGTAGCGCCACAACCTGTGCGTCAGAAAATCGGACTGGTCTTTCAGAGCTATAATCTTTTTCCGCACATGACGGCGCTGGAAAATGTGCTTCTTGCGCCAAGTCGGGTGTTTAAGAAACCGCGCCCTGTTTTGGTCGAGGAGGCAACAGAACTCTTTGCGCGCTTTAACCTGATTGATCGAATGAATGCCTATCCCGATCAGCTTTCTGGTGGTCAACAACAGCGCGTCGCAATTGTTCGGGCGCTCGCGATGCAGCCAACGATTATGCTGTTTGATGAGGTGACTTCCGCGCTTGATCCGGAATTGGTGTCAGAGGTGTTGGACGTCCTTCGCGCGCTCAAGGCGCAGAACATGACTATGATACTTGCGACACATGAAATGGGATTTGCCCGCGAAGCCGCAGATCGGATTTGTGTTCTGGACGGCGGGAAAATCATTGAACAGGGCACACCAGAGCAGGTTTTTGGTGACCCGAAGCTTGAGCGGACCAAGCGCTTCCTCGCGTCTGTACGCTAAACGCCTAGATATTTCGCGGTTATGCCCTCGGTGAGGTCAGACATAGGTGCGGACCAAACGCTTGTGCCGCGTTCGAGAATGACAGCCTTGTCCGCTATGCCTGATAGTTCCTTAAGGGACTTGTCCACCACAAGGATCGCAAGGCCCGTTTCTCGCTTGAGCTTGGCAATTGATGACCAGATTTCGCGCCGAACCAGCGGCGCAAGGCCCTCGGTCGCTTCGTCCAGAATAAGCAAGCGTGGGTTCGTCATTAGGGCGCGTCCAATCGCGAGCATCTGCTGCTCACCGCCAGAAAGCTGGCGCGCGGATTGATCTTTGCGCTCGGCTAGGCGCGGGAAAAGGTTTGCGACTGTATGCAAGTCCCAGTGGCCCTTTCGTGCCGCAGCAATGAGGTTCTCATGCACTGTCAAATTCGGAAAGCACCGACGCCCTTCAGGCACTAAGCCAATCCCCATCCGAGCGGCTTGATGTGACGCTAATCCGCCCAAATTCTGCCCGTCAAAGGTGATTTCGCCACTCATGAGTGGCAGCATCTGACAGATCGTTTTCACTGTGGTGGATTTGCCCATCCCGTTCCGTCCCATCAGGGCCAGAACCTCTCCTTCGTTCAGTGTTAGAGACACATCGAATAGTGCCTGTGTCGCGCCATAAGATGCAGCAATATTATTGACAGTGAGAAAGCTCATTGTTCTTCACCCAGATATGCGCGCTGAACGGTTAGGTCGTTGCGAATTTCGTCGACGTTGCCCGTGGCAATAATTTCGCCATAGACCAAAACGCTGAGCCGGTCTGCAAGGGCAAACACCGCGTCCATATCGTGCTCTACCATCAGGATCGGCGCTTCATTGCGTAACTCACTTAGGAATTCCGTCAGCGCTTGTGAACCTTGTGTTCCTAGGCCCGCCATCGGTTCGTCCATCACAAACGCGCGTGGCTTCATGGTTAGGGCGACGGCAACCTCTAGTTGGCGCCGCTGCCCGTGGGAAAGCTCCGACGTACGAGTAGAGGCGTGTTCTGCTAGGCCGACGCGTTCGAGTGCATACTCAGCAATTGCGCGTAGCTCTCCGTGTCGAAGCGCCTTGCCGAATGGCCAATAAGGATGCCCAGAAATACCGATCGCACCGAGCATCGCGTTTTGGAGCGCGCTATCTTCCATTGCTAGTGCCGAAACCTGAAACGTACGCGCAAGACCGCGCTTGGCGCGTTGAGCAACAGATAGCGCAGTTACGTCCTGCTCCTCCAAGTAAATGCGGCCCGTGTCTGGATGCAATTCCCCCGCGATCTGCTTGATTAGGGTCGATTTTCCCGCGCCGTTCGGCCCGATCAGTGCATGGATTTCGCCCGCGCGAAGGTCAAGGGATACGTCCTTGCTGGCGGGAAGGGCGCCAAAGGATTTGTTGATGTTGTCGAGGCGAAGGATTGGACTAGTCATGCGCCTTCTCCCGCCCTGTGATCATTCCGATCAAACCGCCCGGCGCGAATAGGACGATGCATAGCAATATCGCCCCAAGGAATACGTGCCAATAGATACTAATTCCGCCCAAGAAGTGTTCAAGCGTGATAAATAGCGCCGCGCCGACGACGGGCCCGGAGAGGCGCGCAACACCGCCAAGGATCACGAACATCATGATTTCACCGCTTGTGTGCCAACTTAGCATCGTGGGGCTAACAAAGCGGTTCAGATCCGCAAAGAGTGAACCCGCAAGTCCGGTCACCATTCCCGAAATTGTGAACGCGATGAGCCGCACCCGATAGGTGGAAATCCCTGTTGTCTCTACACGGATCGCGGATTGCCGCGCGGCGTTCAGTGTTAGGCCAAACTGAGATTTGGCAAGCGTCGCAGAGCCCAATAGCGCCAGCAACAAGATGATAAATGCGATGGCAAAAAACTGGATTGGATCAAGGGTGTTCAATCCAGGGAAGCTGTTACGGACATAAATAGAGAGCCCGTCTTCGCCGCCGTATGTTGGCCAACTTATGGCGAAATAGTAAAGCATTTGGCCAAAGGCGAGCGTAATCATAATGAAGTACACGCCCGAAGTTCTAAGGCATATCGCGCCGATGGCGAGCGCCGCAAGGCCCGACGCAATAATCGCGACGAGCCAGATGATCGGCATCGAATTAGTGCCATCGATCAGGAATGGTGCGTTCATGAGGGGTGTATAGTTTTGGGCGTGACTTGCGAGGATACCCATCGCGTAGCCGCCGATGCCGAAGAACGCCGCGTGGCCGAGACTGACCAAACCGCCAAGCCCTAGAGCTATATTGAGGCCAACCCCTGCGAGCGCAAAAATGGCTACCTTGGTTGCAAGCGTGATAATGAACGGCTCGTCCGTTGCATAAGCCCAGGCAGGGATCAGAAACAGACCAAGCAGGACCACGGTATTGAGCCAACGTTCCTGAGTCATGTGCGCTCCCCGAAAAGGCCCGTGGGTTTGATAACTAAAACGGTGGCCATCAGAATGTAAATCGACATCGAGGCGAGTGCCGACCCAATTGAAGCCGCCTCCGAGGGCTCCATAAACAAACCGAGCAAGAGGGGCAGGAATAGCGCGCCCAATGTCTGTGTGAGACCAACGAGGATCGAGCCGATCAGCGCCCCCTTTATAGAGCCTATTCCGCCGATAATGATCACTACGAATGCCAGAATGAGGACCGGTTCACCCATGCCGACCTGTACCGATTGCAACGCACCGATAAGCGCACCGGCAAGCCCCGCCAAACCCGCGCCGATGGCAAACACGATAGTATAGAGCCTGTTAATATCCACACCAAGCGCGGCGATCATTTCTCGATCACTTTCGCCTGCGCGGATTTGAATACCCAGACGGGTGCGTGAAATCAGCAGGAAAAGCCCAACCGCAACGAGCAAGCCAATCCCGATCAATACGAGCCGATAAGCCGAATATTGCATCCCACCAAAAAGCGTAACCGGCCCAGATATTGCCTCGGGAATATTGAGATAGAGCGGGAACGACCCAAAGAGCCAGCGCGTGCTTTCGGAAAAGATCAGAATGAGTGCAAAGGTCGCCAAGACCTGATCCAGATGGTCACGCGCATAAAGTCTTCGCAATACGACGACTTCGATTAACGCGCCAGCTGCCGCAGCCGCCGCCAACGCAGCGACAAGAGCCAAGAGAAACGATCCCGACCAGCCAGCAACGGCCGCTGCTGCAAAGGCGCCCACCATAAAGAGCGAGCCATGAGCCAAGTTTATCAGGCCCATCACCCCAAAAACCAACGTCAATCCCGCAGCCATCAAGAACAGCATGACGCCGAATTGCAGCCCGTTAAGGATTTGTTCCAAAAGGAGAATTGTGGTCATTACCTCAGCCCAAGCGCAGTTCGCCCTTTGCTACCTATTCCACCGCTGTGTTCCAAGCATATTTCTAGACGCGACAGCAATTTTTCAGGACTGTGTCGCTTGGGTTGTGGATGAAAAGTGCCTGATAAATGAAGTGGGCGGCAATCAAGGTGCCGCCCGCTTCACTAGAGTGCGAACCCGAGCAAGCTGTAAATCGAGAATGCTCCGAACCCGAACCAGCAGACGATATCCGCAACGGCGAGGCCAAAAAACAGCGTGCTAAGAACGCTTTTGTCGCGGGGATATGCGTTGAACCAAAGGAAGCCGACCGTCTTGGCGCCAAACAGAATGTTGGTTGTCAGTGGCCCAAAGAACGTCTCCATCGGGAAAAATCCGAGGGCCATTGAAAGCAATACGTTCGCCGCAAGGAACGCGAAAAAGGTAAAGGCCGTAAGGCGTTGGAATTGGATCATGTCTTGTCCTTCTTGTTTTTTGCGACGGTAAAAGGACAGGCACGAGAAGGAAAGTGCGATGTTGCACCGCTGCAAAAAGAATTTCGGCGTGGGTGTTTGGGGTGCCGAAGCGTAGCGTTATTCGGTATCCTCATGCGCCGCACCTGCGCCGATACGTTCGGAAAGGCGGTGACCAGCAGCAATCAATGCTTTGCGCGCGACATCTCTTGGAGGGTCGTTATGCGTGTGCAGGCGTTTCATATAGGGTGTCGTCAGAGCAGCGACGATTTCACCCGAATACGAGAATACCGGCACCGAAATATTGTGGATTCCTGCGATGACGCTGGATGGGCATTCGCACACGCGATGTTCGCGCGCGTCTTCGAGGTTCTTTTGATAGTACGCGTGCTGCTCTGGTGTGTGGTCCCCCATACGGCTCATGAGGTCTTGGAGTTGCGCGCTGTCGAATTGCGAGGTCAGGATGGCTCCGGAAGACGTAAAGATCAGCGGAACACGCGCACCCAAACGCACGGTCGTAATGTTATTGGACAGCGGATCGGACTGAGCAATTACCAGAATATCAGTCCCGTGAAGAATCGCGAGGTGGACAGACTGGTTTAATTCCTGCGCCAGTTTCTCCATGATTTCACCTGCAACCGCGTTCAATCGCCGAATGGGCGGATGGCGGTGCGCGATCTCAAACAGTCGTGGCGTGAGCGCATAGGTATCGCTTGTTGTATCAAGTGCGACGTATCCACGATCAGACAAAACCGCGAGCATTCTAAATATCTCGGACACCGAGCGCCCCATTGATTTGGCGATCTCGGACTTCTTCATGCCTTTGTTTTGGCTCGCAAGAAGCTCTAGTATGTCCAGCCCCTTAGACAGCGCAGGTGCGTTGTACTTGGCGGATTGAGAGTCAGAATCTGAAGTGGTCATGCGTGTTCCTTTGGCGGGTTCTTACACGGTTTTGACGGGGCAATAAATATCGCCGTGTTTCGGACCTGAGATGAGTATAAGTAATCCTTGACTAAATATGAAACAAAAATTTATATATAAAACAACAGACGCAGGGGGAGGCTCGGCGTTTGCAAAAAAAATCCATGGGAGGATTCATGAAACATCTCGGAAAACGGGCGGTATTAACCGCAACCGCATGCGCAACAGCCGTTCTGACGGCCCCGGCGTTCGGTGGAGACTTCGACGGCGTAGAGATTCAAGCCAAGTTGATTGGCGGACAGCAATACGAAGGCCTTTATGCACGTATCGCTGAGTGGGAAGCCGAATCCGGCGCCACGGTCGATATCATCTCGAAAAAGAGCCACTTTGAGTTGGACAAGGAAATCAAATCCGACATGGCTGCGGGTACAACTGGCTGGTGCGTAGGCTCTAACCACTCATCCTTCGCCGCTCAGTACCCTGGCTTGTACACAGACCTTATGCCGCTCATCTCTGAAGGCGTGGTCGACGAATTTGTTCAAGCGAACATTGCGGCGTCCAAGATCGACGGCGAACTCGTCATGTTGCCGCGCGCGCAGTTCGACGTCTCGGCGCTTTACTATCAAAAGTCGCTCTATGAGGACGAAGCCACTAAGGCTGCTTACAAAGAAAAGACTGGCAACGACCTGACTCCGCCCGATACTTGGGACGAGTTCAAAGAGCAGGCAATATTCTTTACGGATGCGCCGAACTTCTATGGCACGCAATACGCGGGTAAAGACGAAGCAATCGTTGGTCGTTTCTATGAGCTCGTGATTGCCGAAGGCGGTCAGCTCTTTAACGAAGATTGGTCTCCTGCGTTCAACTCTGACGCTGGCAAAAGCGCTCTAAGCTGGTTTGTTGAACTATACGAAGCAGGTGCGGTTCCTCCGGGAACAACGTCATACCTTTGGGATGATCTGGGGCAGGGTTTTGCCTCAGGTACAATCGGTTTGAATTTGGATTGGCCGGGCTGGGCCGGGTTCTTTAACGATCCAGAATCCTCCAAGGCTGCTGGCAATGTTGGCGTTAAGGTTCAACCACAAGGTTCCGCCGGAATTCGCACTGGCTGGTCAGGGCACCACGGTTTCTCGGTCACATCTGACTGTGAAAACAAAGAAGCAGCCGCATCGTTGGTCGAGTTCCTGACAAATTCCGAAAGCCAAACAATGGAAAGCGCGGGCGGACCACTTCCAACGCGCACAGCCGTTTGGGAAACTGTGGTTGAAACAGCCAAGGACGATCCATATCGCGCCGAGGTTCTAAGCGCCTTCCAAGAGGCCGCGACACACGCGTTCCCTGCTCCTCAAACTCCATATTGGAGCGAGGCAACCAACCTGATCTACCCAGAACTGCAAGCCGCAATTCTAGGTGACAAGACAATCGACGAAGCACTGGAAACAGCTTCCGAGGCAGTCGATGAAATGATGCAGGAAAACGGCGTTTACTAATCTCCAGTCCTCCTGAGCGTGGGCGGCCTTCGGGCTGCCCTCGTTAAATTCCTTAAATTGAAAAGACCACAGCCATGCCCCGCATAAAGCTGCCAACGTGGTTTGTTCTGCTGCTTCCAGCGATCATTATCCTCGTTGCGGTGGTACTCATTCCACTCCTGCTCTCTCTCTATTCCAGTTTTACGCCTTATCGTCTGACTCGCCCTGACTCGCTCTATAAGTGGATCGGCACGTTCAACTATGAAAAGGCCATTAAGAGCTGGAATTTCTGGGCCGCCTTTGGCCGTACTGTTTTGCTCCTTACAATCGCGCTGAACCTTGAGATGCTCTTGGGCCTCGGGCTGGCTTTGCTGGTGAATAGGGTCACATATGGCCAGCGTGCGCTGCGGACATTGATGATGTTCCCAATGATGTTTTCGCCGATCTTGGTGGGCTTTCAGTTCAAGTTCATTTTCAACGATAACGTTGGGCTGGTGAACAATGCGCTGCAATCTCTTGGTTTGACCGACCGCGCAATCCCGTGGCTTGTTGACGGCAAACTCGCGTTCATGTCGATTGTTTTCGCAGAGATGTGGACCTCTACCAGCGTGTTCGCGATCCTGATCCTTGCTGGTCTATACGCTATCCCGCGCGACCCGATGGAGGCCGCAAAAGTTGATGGCTGCACACCATGGCAGACATTCCGCCATATCACGCTGCCGTTTGTTATGCCGTTCATCTATATCGCACTGGCCATCCGAAGCCTTGATGTGGCGCGGGCTTATGACATCGTTCAGATCATGACCAATGGCGGACCGGCGCGGCGAACCGAGCTCCTTTGGACCATGATTGGCCGAACAGGGTATGTGGACGCGAAGATGGGGTATGCCAACGCTATGGGCTACATCTCAATTTTCCTCGCGATTTTCTTTACTATTTTCTTCTTCAAAAAGCTCAATGCCGCCCGTGCCGAGCTTGGAATGGCGGGGTAGGCACATGGATATCAACAAAAAATACCGTCTTAAGGGACATCTCTATGGCGCGCTGCACAAAGTGACGCTTTTCATTGCGATGTCGATCATCTGTGTTCCCGGTCTGTGGGTTGTGCTCAATAGCTTCCGTCCCACCGTCGAGATCATGGCCAAGCCGCCCGTCTGGATCCCCCAGAGCCTAAGCCTCGATCATTATCGCGCGATGTTTAGTGGCGCAGGAGAGGGCGGCGTGCCCGTCGTGCAATACTTCACTAACTCGCTGATAATCTCGGTGACATCCACAGTGATCGCGATCTTGATCGGCATGGCTGGTGGGTACGCATTTGCGCGTTTCAAGTTCAAAGGCAAGTCGGCGATCTTTATCGGCCTGATGCTTACACGTGCGGTTCCCGGTGTGGCGTTGTCGTTACCGTTGTTTATCGTAATGGCGAAAACGGGCTTAATAGACACACATATCGGATTGATCGTCGTTTATATCGCGATGAACGTCCCGTTTACGATCTGGCTCATCGACGGGTTTTTCCGTCAGGTTCCGCCCGACCTCGCCGAAGCGGCCGAGATCGACGGTTGCACCCGTTGGCAGGCATTCTGGCGCGTCGAGTTTCCTGTCGCGCGTTCGGGAATTGCGTCTGCGGGGATATTTGCCTTCCTCACAAGTTGGAACGAATACGCGCTAGCAAGCCAGCTTACACGTTCCTCTTTCTCCAAAACGATGCCCGTGGGTCTTCGGGATTTCACTTCCGAGTTCACCATCAACTGGGGCGGCATGTGTGCGCTCGCAGTTCTGATGATTATCCCCGCGCTCATCCTCACGTTCATTGTGCAAAAGCACCTCATTGCCGGCCTCACGTTCGGTGGTGTGAAAGGATAAAAAATGGCTCAAGTACAGCTAAGAAACATCGTCAAGAAATACGGCGCACTCGAAGTCGTGCACGGAATAGATCTGGATATCGCGCATAACGAATTTGTGGTTCTGGTTGGCCCTTCTGGGTGCGGGAAGTCCACAACGCTTCGAATGATCGCGGGACTTGAGGAAATCTCGGGCGGTGAAATTTCGATTGGCGATAATGTCGTGAACGATCTTCCGCCGCGGGATCGGAACATCTCGATGGTGTTTCAAAACTACGCGCTCTATCCGCATATGACGGTTCGGGAAAACTTGGGGTTCTCACTCAAGATTGCCAAGAAAAGCGACGCCGAGATCGACAAGGCCGTAGACGAGGCCGCCGAGATTCTGTCGCTTACCGAGTATCTCGATCGTAAGCCTGGCGCGCTTTCGGGTGGTCAGCGGCAACGTGTTGCGATGGGACGCGCGATAGTGCGGCATCCTGATGTGTTTTTGTTTGATGAACCGCTTTCGAACCTCGATGCAAAACTGCGTGCCCAAATGCGGGTCGAGATCAAGAAGCTGCACCAAAAGATCAAGACGACGATCGTCTATGTGACACACGATCAGGTCGAGGCAATGACCCTCGCGGATCGAATTGTCATCATGCGTGACGGCCACATTGAGCAACAAGGCACGCCGCTTGAGGTATTCGAGCTTCCTGCGAACACATTCGTCGCGACATTTGTCGGCAGCCCGCCGATGAACTTGGTTCCAGCAACGGTATTGGGCGGAGATAGGCTCGATTTAGGGTCGGATATCACCCTACCGCTTCCCCCTGCCTTCGCTGGAAAAGTGACCAAAGATCAGAAAGTCATCCTTGGATTCCGTGCGGATAACCTCATGCCTGACGGGTATGCACTTCCGATGGAGGGGGCCTCGGCCACGGTTGAACTGGAGGTTGCGCTTTCAGAGCCGCTGGGTACCGAGACGCTGCTCTTCACCCGTTTGGCGGGTGTCGAAATCCAGACCAAGATGCTGAACCCGCGTCCAGTGAAGGATGGTGAACGGCTGACTTTCAAACTCGATCTAACACGGTGTCATCTCTTTGATGCCAATACACAACAAAGCCTGAGGTAAACATGGCGACGATTTCAAAAGTAGAGACCTTTATGGTCGATCTGAAACCCAAGGTGAAGCGCGTAGACGCGATCCAGAGTTTCGTCAGTCAGGAAACGCCATTCGTGGTTATCACGGATTCCGAGGGCAAACAGGGTATCGGTTACTCGTATACGATTGGGCAGGGCGGTGGCGCTATCATGTCCCTCTTGAGTGAGACTTTGCTGCCGCAACTGATCGGGCGCGAAGCCGAGGAAATCGACCGCATTTGGCGTGATCTCTTGTTCTCGACCCATGCGACGGCGGTGGGTGCGATCACGTCGCTTGCGCTTGCGGCAATCGATACGGCGCTGTGGGATTTGCGGTGCAAGCGGGCAGGCTTGCCTCTGTTTCGTATGCTTGGCGGCGCCAAGGAAAGCGTGCCTATGTACACGACAGAGGGCGGCTGGCTTCATATTGAAACAGAAGATCTCGTCGCGGATGCGCTTGGTGCGCAGGCCAAAGGGTTCTCTGGCTCCAAGGTGAAAATTGGTAAGCCGCATCTTGCCGAAGATTACGCGCGCCTTTCGGCCGTTCGCGAAGCGGTGGGCCCCAATTATGAGATCATGGTCGACGCAAATCAGAGCCTAACTCGTGCCGAAGCGACCCGTCGTGCGCATATGCTCGAAAAACTAAACATCGCATGGTTCGAAGAGCCGCTCCCCGCTGATGATGTCCTTGAGCATGTCGGCCTCGCCCAGAGTTCGACGGTGCCGATCGCTGTTGGTGAAAGCATGTACTCGCTGAGCCAGTTCAAGGATTACCTTGTGGCGGGCGGAGCGAGCATTGTTCAGGTGGACGTTGCCCGTATCGGTGGCATTACGCCATGGATGAAAGTCGCTCATCTGGCCGAGGCTCATAACGTACCCGTTTGTCCGCACTTTTTGATGGAGCTTCACGTAAGCCTTGTCTGCGCCATTCCAAATGCGCCGTGGCTTGAGTATATTCCGCAGCTCGACAGCCTCACAAAAACGCCCATGAAGATGGAAAATGGCCGAGCCTTCGCCAGCCTTGAACCCGGACTAGGAATCGACTGGGATTTTGATGCAATTGAAGCTGCCAAAATCGAACAGCACAGCGCGACATTCGGAGGATAATATGGAACGCATGGGCATGGTGATCGGATTGAACGCCGACAAAATCGAGGAATACAAAGAGCTCCACGCCAATGCGTGGCCGGGCGTTTTACGCATGATCAGTGACTGTAATATCAAAAACTACACGATCTTCCTGCGCGAGCCAGAGAACCTGCTTTTCTCATATTGGGAGTATCACGGCACCGATTTCGCCAAGGACGCCGAGAAGATGGCCGCAGATCCGGAAACACAACGTTGGTGGAAGCTCTGCGGGCCATGCCAAAAGCCGCTCGAAACCCGCGAAGAGGGTGAATGGTGGGCGTCAATGGAAGACGTCTTTCACTTGGATTAGAGCCTTTATGGGAAGGTCAACTATGTCGAATTATTCGCTGTTGCATTTGCATCGTGATGACAACACCTGTGTTGCGCTGAAGGCTATTTCACAGGGCGCCAAGGTGGAATGCGACGGCGTGACCATCGAGCTCCTTCAGGATGTATCGCTGGCGCACAAGGTGGCGCATTGTGATATCGCGAAAGGACAACTCGTGTACAAATATGGCATGCCAATTGGTACCGCCACCGAAGATATCCCGAAGGGCGCAAGCGTGCATGTTCATAACGTCGTGAGCAACTATACCCCGACCGTCTATCGTTCCGAAGAGTTCGAGAAAGGGGCGACCTCGTGACTGTCTCGTTTGAAGGCTACCTTCGTAGCGATGGCCGCAAAGGCATCCGCAATGTCGTCGCTGTCGTCTATCTGGTGGAGTGTGCGCATTTCGTTTCGAGGCGGATTAGTCAAGCATTCCCCGAGGGTGACGTGCATCTGATCGGCTTTCCCGGATGCTTCCCGAATGACTATGCCCAGAGCATGATGGAGCGCCTTTGCACCCATCCCAATGTGGGTGCGGTGCTCTTGGTGTCGCTCGGGTGCGAGAGTTTTAATCGCGCCAAGCTTTCCGATACGATCAAGGCGAGTGGTCGGCCCGTGGAAACTCTGGTGATCCAGAAGGCGGGCGGGACGGCTTCGACAATTGCTAAGGGGCAGGACTGGGTGCGCAACGCCCGCGCCGAGATCGCGGATGTTGAACGCGTCGAGATGCAAGTTTCCGATCTGATTATTGGGACGATTTGCGGTGGATCTGATGGTACCAGCGGTATTTCGGGAAATCCCGCTGCGGGTCATGCCTTTGATCGCCTCGTCGCGGATGGTGCCGCGTGCATTTTCGAGGAGACGGGTGAGTTGATCGGGTGCGAAGATATTATGGCCGAGCGCGCCGCGACACCTGAACTTGCACAGGAATTACGCAACTCAGTCGCGAAGGCGGAGAAATACTATGATACCCTTGGTTTCGGGAGTTTTGCCTCGGGGAATGCTTCTGGCGGGTTGACCACCATTGAGGAGAAATCGCTCGGAGCTTATGTCAAATCGGGAAGTTCACAGATTTCGGGCATCCTCAAACCGGGGGATATACCGCCGACTGGCGGGCTTTACCTTATGGATGTGGTGCCGGATGGGGACGTTCGGTTTGGCTTTCCTAACATTGCCGATAATGCCGAAATTACAGAAATGATCGCCTCTGGCGCGCATATGACTTTGTTTGTGACGGGGCGTGGCTCTGTGGTGGGGTCGGCACTGTCGCCCGTTATCAAGATTTGCGCGAACCCTGATACCTATCGCGCGCTTGAGGGTGACATGGACATTGATGCCGGCGCAATCATCGAGGCGCGCCAAACTCCCCAAGAAGTTGGCGCAGATATCTATGAAAAGGTGCTAGAAACAGCGCGTGGAACTCAAACAAAGTCCGAAGCGCTGGGCCATCAGGAATTTATTCTGACATACAAGACATTCGAACCAATCGGGCCGGCCTGCTTACCCGTCAGTGCCGCTTGAGCTTAGGAGAACAACATGAAGAGACTTGAAGGTAAAACCGTACTCGCTACGGCCGCTGGCCAAGGGATCGGCGCGGCAACGGTTCGCCGTATGGCCGCAGAGGGCGCACGCGTTATCGCAACAGATCTGAATATTGGGCCGCTTGAGGGGCTTGATGGGATTGAGGCGCACGTTCTTGACGTGACGGATCGCGATGCCGTTAAGGGTTTTTGCGACGAGATAGGGACTGTTGACGTCTTGTTTAACTGTGCGGGCGTCGTGCATGCGGGGGCGATCCTTGACGCGACACCAGAAGAATTGGATTTTGCGTTCTTGCTGAATGTGCGGTCGATGTTCGATACATCCAGCGCGGTCCTTCCGGGGATGATTGAGCGCGGCGGAGGGTCGATTATTAATGTGGCGTCGGTTGCCAGTTCAATGATTGGTGTTCCGAACCGTTGTGTATACGGCACCACCAAAGCCGCCGTGATCGGACTAACCAAGTCGATTGCAGCTGATTACATCGGTCAGGGTATTCGCTGTAATGCGATCTGTCCCGGTACGATTGAAAGCCCATCGCTTCAGCAGCGTCTGCGCGATACGGGAGACTATGAAAAAGCCATGCGCGATTTCAAGGCGCGTCAACCGATGGGGCGCCTTGGGCAGCCCGATGAAGTTGCCGCACTCGCGACCTATCTGGCAAGTGACGAAGCCGCGTTTACTACGGGGCAGGCACACGCCATTGACGGTGGCTGGACAAATTAAACAGAGGAAAAAGAAATGAAGTTTCTACGTTACGGGCCTCGGGGCGCCGAAAAACCCGGTGTGATGGACACAAATGGAAATCTGCGCGACTTGTCGGGTCTTGTTGGAGATATCGCAGGAGACGTGCTCGCAAACCTTGATCGGTTTGCGAATGTCGATATCGAGAGCCTGCCAATCGTTGAGGGCGACGTGCGCTTGGGTGCATGTGTAGGTGGCACTGGGAAGTTCATGTGCATCGGCCTTAACTATGCCGATCACGCCGAAGAAAGCGGCCTTGCGGTTCCTAGTGAACCGGTGTTGTTCATGAAGGCCACCAGTGCGATTTGCGGCCCGAACGATCCGATCTTGATCCCTCGCGGCTCTGAAAAGACGGACTGGGAAGTTGAGCTGGGTGTCGTCATCGGCAAGGCGGCAAAATATGTTGATGAGAAAGACGCCCTAGACCATGTCGCTGGTTACTGCGTAATCAATGACGTCTCCGAGCGCGCATATCAGATCGAACGCGAGGGGCAGTGGACCAAGGGTAAATCCTGCGACAACTTCGGGCAAACAGGGCCGTATCTAGTGACGCCGGATGAGGTCGGAGACCCTCAGAACCTCTCCATGTGGTTGGAAGTGAACGGCGAGCGCGTTCAGGATGGCTCTACAAAAACGATGGTTTACGGAGTGGCGCATCTGGTGAGTTATCTAAGCCAGTTCATGACGCTTCACCCAGGCGACATTATTTCGACGGGCACACCGCCCGGTGTAGGCCTTGGGTTCAACCCACCGCGTTATCTTAAGGCAGGCGATAAAGTTGAGCTTGGGATCGAAAAGCTTGGCCAGCAATCGCAAGTCTGTATCGCAGATAGCTAAGAGCTTGGGGCCATCTATTCGGTGGCCCTTATGCCAACCAGAAGCGGCGCGTCAGCAGGAGGTAGAACGATAAAATTTCCAGCCGCCCAGCCAGCATTCCAAAGATCATGATCCATTTGGCCGCCTCGGGAAACGCTTCCATAGACCCTGTTCCACTAACGGCCTGACCATAGGCTGGCCCGATATTTGCAACCGAGGTCCATGCCGCCGTGATCGCGGTATCAAGTGACAATCCCGTAAACGACAGCCCGACTGCGATGAAACCCAGCGTAAGGATAAACATCGCAAAAAACGCCGAAACAGAGTCGATTACGTCCTGACTTAGCGGGCGGTTCCCGAGGCGCGGACGCGAGGCGGAATGGGGATAGCGCAGGTGACGCAGCTGGTCCTTGATACACTCAACCAGAATGAGCCAGCGGAACACCTTGATTGAGCAAGCCGTAGAGCCGGTACAACCGCCGATCAACCCAACCAAGACCAGAACCGTCAGCGGAAACGCACCCCAAGTGGACATGTTCACACTGGTATAGCCAGTTCCGGAAAATAGCGAAGTGACGTTGAAGACGGTCTCACGAATTGTTTGCTCCAGCGTGTCGTTGCTCTGGGTCAGGTGATACCCCGCAATCAGCGCGCAAGAGATAACAATCCAGCGCAGGTAGGCCTGAACTTGAACATCATTCGTCAGTGGGCGCACTTGGCCACGTACAAGCTGAAAATACCGAATGAGTGGCAGACTCGCGAGGATCATAAAGAATGCAGCAACATACTCTAACCTGCCTGAAAACTTCGAAAACGACTGATCCGAGGTTGAGAAACCACCTGTCGAGATTGTGGTGAGAGAATGCACAAGCGCATCAAAGAGCCGCATCCCATAGAACGCATAGGCGATAAAGCACAGGATCGTTAGAACCACATAAACAACGAACAGCGACTTTGCGATATCGAACGCACGCGGCAGGATTTTGCCTTGAGTGTCGAAGCCCTCGGTCAGGAAGAATTGCATCCCGCCCACGCGCATCGTCGGTAGGAAAATCATTGCAACCACAACAATCCCAAGCCCGCCCAGCCATTGCAATATCCCGCGCCAGAGCAAAACCCCCTCGGGCATATCGTCAAGGCCGCGAAACACGGTGGAGCCGGTAGTCGTCATTCCCGACATCGCCTCGAAATACGCATCTACGATTGACGCATTCGGATTTCCGAAGATGAACGGCAAAGCTCCGAAGATCGGCAAGACGGCCCAAACCAAAGAGGTGAGAAGGAACGATTGCCGCCTTCCCAGAGAGTCGATCTGATGGTTGGATGTGGCCAGCGAGGTGAGCGTACCAATCAAAATGGTAATCAACCCGTTCAACATGAAAACAGAGCCGGGTTGGCCGCCAAAATACGCATCCACCGCACCGCAAACAAGCATGAGGCAACCCATAATCGACACGAGTATGCCGGTAATATTCGCAACAGGGCGCAGTTCCATCAGACCGCCCACGGGTGCGCAAAATACGCGTGTTGTATTGATTTAGGGGGGGTGTGGTCTGGCATTATGTCGCCCAAGCTACCTGACAAATAATTGTGTCTGTAGGACATTTTATCTGTCTGCTGTTCTCATGCAAGGTAATTAACTCTTCGCGCAAGCCAGCTTGCACCCTGCACAAAGAAAAAGGGGCGCATAACGCGCCCACTCATTCCTAATCGATATTCTTGCTGATTTTGTCGTATTTAGTAAGGTTCTCGATCAGTGCGGCCATTTGATCAACGGGGATCATATTGGGGCCGTCGCTTGGTGCGTTGTCCGGATCCTGATGGGTTTCGATAAAGAGGCCCGCAACGCCCACGGCCACCGCAGCACGCGCAAGCACCGGCGCGAACTCTCTTTGTCCGCCTGATGACGTACCCTTGCCGCCCGGTTGTTGGACCGAGTGTGTCGCATCGAATACTACCGGATAACCCGTCGCCGCCATCGTCGGCAGGCCGCGGAAATCGGTTACCAAGGTATTGTAACCAAAGCTTGTGCCACGTTCGCATAGCATGATGTTATCGTTGCCAGTGCTCGCGATTTTCTCGGCAACGTTCCCCATATCCCACGGCGCAAGGAACTGGCCCTTCTTGACGTTGATCACCTTGCCAGTCTCGCCAGCAGCCAAAAGGAGGTCGGTCTGGCGGCAAAGGAACGCGGGGATTTGCAGGACATCAACAACTTCGGCCGCGATGGCGCAATGCTCGGGCAGGTGCACATCGGTGATAACGGGCACGTTAAACTCGCGCTTGATGTCGCCCAAAATCTGAAGCCCCTTTTCAACGCCGAGGCCGCGCTCTGTACCGATAGAGCTTCGGTTGGCTTTGTCATAGCTGGCCTTAAACACAAACTTGGTGCCCGTTGCCTCGCAGGCCTCAGCGATTTTCTCGGCCATCATCCGAGAGTGTTCGAGGGACTCAAGCTGGCACGGCCCTGTGATGAGGAAGATTGGATTGTCGCTGCCGACTGCAATGTCGCCGATGTTAACAGTTTTGGTCATGATTATGCCTTCAATACAGATTCAATGCGTGCCACGTCTTCAGGGTTGTTGAGCTCCCAGAAAACGCGCCCTTTGCCGTCAACTTCAACACAGCGGATCGGGTGGCCGTTTTCAAGGAACCTAAGTTGCTCCAGCCCCTCAAGGGATTCAAGCGGACCTGCGCTCCACGTTCCATATGCGGCGAGGGCGTCTGGGCGGTATGCATAGACACCAACGTGGTGAAACACAGGAAGTGGCTCGGGCATTTTCCCCGGATCAACGTAGGGTAGAACTTCTTTGGAGAAATAGAGCGCGTCATTCTGGGCGTTGAACACCGCAGTTGTGCCACCCACGCGCCCATTGCGGCGGTCTTCGGTGAAATGTGCGTAGGTCTGCGCGTCGCAGCGCAAAACAGGCGTTGCCATGCCAACGTTAGGGTCGTTCTTGACCGCTTCGATGAGCGCTTCGACGAACCATGGCGGCGTGAGCGGCGCGTCGCCTTGAAGGTTCACGATAATATCTGCTTCGAGGTTAGCGTTTTTCATTGCTTCGGAGCAGCGCTCAGTACCGTTCGCGCAATCCTCGGACGTCATGATGACATCCGCTCCGAATGCGCGAGCGGCGTCGGCGATACGTTCGTCATCCGTGGTTACATAAACCGCATCCGCGCCCTTTGCCGAATTGGCGGCCTCATAGCTCATCTGGATCAATGATTTTTGCGATCCATCTGGTTGTGTGAGTTTCACAAGTGGCTTGCCCGGATAACGCGTGGACGCATAGCGTGCTGGAATAAGAATAACGGTTTTCATGCAACCCCCGCCCGTAGGCAATCGTGGATGTTAAGGACGCCGATTGGCGCGTTTTGTGAATCAACAACAATGAGCGCGCCGATCTTATGCGTATTTAGCACTCGAAGCGCCTCCTCGGCGAGACTTTCGCCATGAATAGTCACTGGTTTCTTGGTGGCAACATCGCCCGCAGATTTGTCCATAAGACCGTCGAGATTGCGTCGAAGGTCGCCATCCGAAATGACGCCGATCAACTTTCCGTCTTCGACGACGCCAGCAATTCCAAAGCCTTTGGACGTCATGGTGATGATCGCTTCCGACATCGATGTATCGGCGCTGACTACAGGGACGGCATCTCCGCCGTGCATAAGTTGATTTACCTTGGTCAACTGTGCGCCAAGTTTGCCACCAGGGTGGTAGGTGCGGAAGTTCTCGGGCTTGAAATCCCGTAGCTCCATAAGAGCAACCGCCAGCGCATCGCCCAATGCCAAAGACAGCGTAGTTGATGTAGTCGGGGCCATGCCAATACGACAAGCCTCGGGCACATCAGGCAGCGTTAGGGTCACATCAGAAGCCATCCCCAATGCGCTATCGGGTCGTTTTGTAATCGCGACCATCGGAATGGCAAAGCGGCGAGTATGGGCGATGATATCGCCAAGTTCGGATGTCTCGCCGGAATTGGAAATCAGAATGCAAAGATCCTCAGGGCGGACCATGCCGAGATCGCCGTGGCTTGCTTCGGAGGGGTGCACATAGAATGACGGGGTGCCGGTACTTGCCAGAGTGGAGCTGATCTTGCGGGCAACGTGCCCAGATTTCCCTATTCCAGACAGGATAATCCGTCCGTCGCAAGCGAGCATTTTTTCAACAGCGATCTGAAAATCGGTTGTTAGATGTTCTGAAAAATCAATCAGGGCAGTGCCCTCGTCACGTAATACACGCGAACCTATTTCGTTAATTAACTCAGGAGAAATGGCATTTTGGGTCACTGCAAAACCTATGAAGCATAAAGCGTTGGGGGGGTGGTATCAGTTTAGGGTAGACAAAATCAACGTGAACCAAGTTGCAATCGTTAATTTATATTCGCGACCTAATGCGCCATCCGTCGCTGCGCGCAGAGGTGCGACACATATTGAATGGAATTGTAGGTAGATTCAAAGCCGTGTGCCCACGTTAAGTAAGGTTTTATTAGCACCCGTTTTCTAGCGTTTCCATTGTGCGTGGGGACGCATCTAACATTAGTGGGGTGGCTGGGTGGCTTTTTTCACATATAGAACGACGCTCTTGAGCGAGGTGGAGCGCTATGGCGAGGGGATATCTGATCTCGCCGTGCAATGGAATGATGGCGTGGGGACGCTTTTCGCAACCTCTCAGGTCGCTGGGGGAATAAGTGCGTTCAGATTGGATCGTGGGCTGGAAGCAGACCTCGTGAGCCTCTCCGATTATGCACAATCGCGCGAAATAGGAGTTTCTACGAGCCTAGAAACCTTTGTCTCGCAGGACAGCACGCATGTTATCTCAGGCGGAATGCAAGGCACATCTCTTTACTCAATGACATATGAAGAAACGGGGATCTTCGGTGGATTAGAGGCACTTTCATTCAATCAAGCATCGTTGGATAATCTGCGCTATCTTACAACCGTTGAGGTGGGTAAGGCGCATTATCTCTATGCGACGCATTCCGGTGTAGCCGGAGTATCCATGTTCGAAGTCGGGTCTGATCTCGATCTGAGATATATCGGGCAAATGCCGCTCGGCGATAAAATCGGTGAAGATGTAGCAGGCATCACGACACTCACGACGCATACGGCGAGCTATCTATTGGTCGGTTCGTTTCAGGACAATAACATTACAAGTCTGCGGATTTCTCCTTCGGGTACGTTGGAGAAAGTCGCTGAGATGGGTGCTGAGCAAGGATTGGGTATCAATGGAATTTCGGCGATCGCAACGGCGACAACTCCGACGGGCAACTATATTCTCGTCGCTGCAAGAGGCAGTTCGTCCATATCAGTGCTAGAGATGAATGAAGCAGGAATAATGGTCCCTACGGATCATGTCATTGACGATCTAACCACCCGCTTCCAACATATCACGAGCCTTGACGTCACCGAGGTGAATGGCAGAACCTATGTCCTTGCAGGGGGTGGCGATGACGGGCTCTCGCTCTTTTCTTTACGTCCAGATGGTCGCTTGCATCACCTAACGACCATTGAAGATACCTCGCAGTATTCTCTGCAAAATGTCGCGGCAGTTGCGTTGACAGAATTGGATGGGGAGCTACAGGCTTATGCAACCAGCGCGACTGAGAATGGTATTGATCAGTTCACAATTTCCACCGCCAATGAGGGTCTAACTCAGCGTGGAACTGGTCTCAACGATACGATCACAGGAACCAAGAATGGTGACTACTTCTTTGGAGCAGGTGGCGACGATAAGCTCTATGGCGGTTCAGGCGATGACGTGCTCATTGACGGAGCAGGTGAGGATCAGATGTACGGCGGTGATGGACGCGATACATTCGTTCTTACACAAGATGGCGACACCGACTGGATCCGGGATTTCGACTATCGCGAAGACAGTCTCGATTTCTCGGGCTTTGTACTCTTTCACGACGTAGACCAACTTCAGATCGCAGCGATGGTCGGAGGTGCAAAGATCACCTTTCGCGGTGAAGTAACCTACGTCATGTCGGAAAATGGCCTGCCGATCTATCCATCGCAATTTTACGACATAGATGTCTCTAATGCGAGCCGAACTCCGATATCATGGGTGCTCCCAGAGGGTGCGGTAAACGGTTCACGAGATAACGATAAAATGGAAGGAACCGACGCCGCAGACATTTTGTATGGCCTAAGCGGAAATGACACGCTGTTTGGAATGCAGGGGGATGACACCCTAGAGGGAGGAGAGGGAAACGACACCCTGATCGGTGGCCGCGGATCGGACTATTTGCTCGGTTCAGGCGGAATAGACACAGTCGACTACAGCACCGACGCCGATTTTGGCGGCACCCGTGGAGTAAGGGTCAACCTGGAGAGCGGAGAAGCTGTTGATGGATTCGGGCACAGGGACGTGCTTTCGGGGATAGAGCAGCTGATTGGAACAAATGCGGACGATGTTCTGGAGGGTGACATCGCGAACAATGTGATTAAGGCGGGCGCCGGGGATGATGATCTAAAGGGGGAAACTGGCGAAGACCTAATTTATGGGGACACAGGGTCGGATCGTGTTTGGGGCGGATACGGCGATGACCGACTTTATGGGGGAGATGGGGCGGACAAGCTAAGAGGGCAAAATGGCGATGATGTGCTCTATGGCGAACCCGGTCACGACAGTCTGACTGGAAGTTCTGGAAATGACAAACTTTATGGGGGGGCTAATAATGACACCATCAAGGGAGGAACGGGAGCTGACAAACTCTTTGGTCAGCATGGAAGTGATCTCCTTTATGGCGACAACGGCGATGATGCGTTGGATGGAGGAATTGGGCACGACACGCTATTTGGCGGCGACGGCAACGATAAAATAGACGGCGGATCCGGAAGCGACAAAATATTCGGAAACTATGGGGCTGATCATTTGGTCGGAGGCACAGGGGCAGACTACCTATCAGGCTCGAACGGGCATGATCTTCTAGAGGGCGGTGATGGCCATGACCAATTGTATGCAGGAAAAGGTGATGATCAGCTGAATGGCGGTGATGGGAACGATTATTTGGCGGGCTCAATCGGCGACGACGAATTGTATGGCGCCAACGGTGACGACATACTCGCGGGTGGAAGCGGAGGCGACAAGTTTCTGCACAACGGCTCGGGTAGTGGCGGGAACGATTGGGTGATGGACTTTGATGATCGGGAGGGCGACACGCTTGTTTTTACTAAGTCGGCGAAGCGGTCGGATTTTTCGGTGGAGTACCGTCATATTTCCGAAGACGGTGATCGACTGGGGAGCAATAGCCATAAAGAGGCGCTTGTGATTTATGAACCTACGGGACGGGTGCTATGGACATTGGTTGATGGGGCTACGCAGGATCATATTGATCTGACGCTCGGCGGGAAAATGTTTGATCTGATTTAGGTTCGCGGTTCAGGTCCGTAATCGCTTGATGTTGAGACAGGTAGATTTTGCCGCTTATGTGTTTCGGGAAATCCACATTGAGGAGGCGGTCCATTACTGGCCCCTTAACCTCACTCAAATGGAACTTAATACCGCTTAGCGCGAGCCGTTCGTTTATTTCTTCGAGGGAATGCAGCGCACTCATGTCGATGGCATTGACGGCGGGGCACATCAGTATCACGTGCTTGAGGTTTGGGCGCTGTGCGGCCAGATCATATAGTTGATCTTCGAGATACCGCGCATTGGCGAAGTATAGGCTCTCATCCACCCTAAGTGTCAGAATATCGGAGTGCGTCTCAACATCGTGGCGAAGTATATTTCGGAAGTGTTCGGAGTTGGGAACCTGTCCGACGATCGCCATATGGGGGCGCGATGTTTTGTAGAGATGGACCAAAATGGATACCGCGACGCCGGATGTGACGCCGATCTCAACCCCGAGCGTCAGCGTGACCAGCATTGTGATTGAGACGGCCGCGAAGTCGGCTTTGGAGTAGTTCCAAGTCTTTGAGAGGATACTGAAATCAACAAGGCTCAGGACCGCTACGATGATGGTTGCGGCGAGTGTCGCCTTCGGCAGGAAGAAAATAATCGGCGTGATGGTGACAGCGGCAACGGCGAGGCCAATGGCAGTGAAGATACCCGCGGCTGGGGTTTCTGCTCCGGCGTCATAGTTCACGACTGATCTGGAAAATCCACCAGTGACGGGGAATCCACCTGTAAATGCCGCCCCAAGGTTCGCTGCGCCGAGGCCGATAAGCTCTTGGTCTGGGTCGATCCGTTGACGCTTTCGCGCTGCGAGGGTCTGAGCGACCGAGATGCTCTCAACAAAACCGATCACGGAAATCAGAATTGCGGGGACAAGCAAACTAGAGACCAATTCAGGGGATAGGTCGGGCATCGTGAGTGGTGGCAACGATTGCGGTACCTCGCCCACGACGGCGACGCCTTTGGAAATTAGATCAAAGCCGAATACCGCAAGAGTAGAGACGAATACCGCGAGAACCGGCCCTGCTTTCGCGCCGAAGTCCGAAAGCCTTGCGGGAAGCCCGAGGCGGATTAGAAAGGGCTTTGCACCTTTGCGTACCCAAAAAAGGAAGGCCATCACCGCAATCCCAATGGAGGCGGTGAGCATGTTGGCTTGGGATAGATTGTGAAACAGCGAAAGAAAGACTTCGGGGAGTGTGTGCCCCTCTGCGGATATGCCCAGAATATGTTTGATCTGACTTGTCGCGATGAGAATGCCGGACGCGGTGATAAAGCCTGCGATCACGGGGTGCGAGAGAAAGTTCGCAAGAAACCCGAGCCTAAGCACGCCCATGAGAACGAGGAACGATCCAGACAAAAATGCCAGCGTTAGAGCCGCAATCGCGTATCCTGCGGTGCCTGCTTGGGCGACATTCCCGATTGCCGTAGCCGTAAGTAGTGACACGACGGCGACTGGGCCAACGGCGAGGGCGCGGCTGGTTCCAAAAATCGCATAGAGGATGATCGGCAGGATCGACGCATAGAGCCCGGCCTCGGGCGGTAATCCCGCAAGAAGCGCATAGGCGAGCGATTGCGGGATCAGCATGATCGTAACAATCAGTGCCGCAACAAGATCGTTGGACAACGCCATTGTGTTATAGCGGCGGCCCCAGTCGAGGATTGGAATGTATTTGTGCATGGAGTGGTCCCAACTGGGGCGAGTACGCTAGAGTTTGTTTACGGGTACTTTGAGCATTGGATTGCCGTCTTTGTCTCGGGGGACTTCTCCGGCGCGCATGTTTACCTGAAGGGACGGGATGATAAGTTTGGGCACCGCGAGCGTCGCGTCGCGCTCAGTGCGGAACTTCACGAATTCCTCGCGGGTTTTGCCGCCGCCGACATGAATATTGTGTTCCTTTTCCTCTGCGACGGTAGTTTCCCACGCAAATTCCCGCCCGTCTGGTGCGTAATCGTGACACATAAACAGCCGCATCTCATCAGGGAGGGCGAGAACCTTGAGGATGCTGTCATAGAGCGCTCCCGCGTCACCGCCGGGGAAATCCGCCCGCGCTGAGCCGCCGTCTGGCATGAAAAGCGTATCCCCGACAAATGCCGCATCGCCAATGACGTGCACCATACAGGCAGGGGTGTGCCCAGGTGTGTACATCGCAAATGCCTCGAGTGAGCCGATTTTGTAGGTGTCACCATCCTCAAAAAGGGCGTCGAACTGGCTTCCGTCGCGTTGGAACTCTGTGCCTTCGTTAAAGATTTTGCCAAATGTGTCCTGCACAACCATTATTTTCGCCCCGACGCCGATTTTTCCGCCGAGATGCTGCTGAATATAGGGCGCCGCAGAAAGGTGATCGGCGTGAACGTGAGTTTCGATGATCCACTCAAGCGAGAGGTCGTTGCTGCGAATATAGTCGATGATTGAATCCGCGTGCTCATAGGTGATCCTGCCCGCGGCGTAGTCGATGTCCATGACACTATCAATGACCGCGCAGGCCTTTGTTGCGGGGTCGGTTACGACGTAGCTGATGGTGTTCGTCGCTTCATCAAAAAAGGCTTCGATATCAGGGGTCTGTTTCATATCAATAGGATAATCAGACATTATTCTCTCCTTGATGAGGGTTGCGAATAGATGTGCGAGGTGCTTCACGATACCAGAAACCGCACTATTTGTGTGTATAGACTTATAATTCGTATCTCATTGAGGTATACTTATATAAGCGATCATAAATATACAAGGGTACAGCGATGGATACTGTGATTGATAATCTGGATGACAACCTCGATGAGGCTGCGGCGCTCATGACGATGCTGTCGCAACCCGTACGGCTCAAGGTGCTTTGCAACTTGTTAGGTGAGGAAAAGTCAGTCCAGACATTGACGGAAATCTGCGAACTCTCGCAGCCGGCGATGTCCCATCACCTTGCAAAATTGCGTAAGGCGGACCTTGTTGGAACCCGACGTGACGGGCAAACGATTTACTATCGCGTGGCATCAAAAGAGGCCGAAGCTGTTCTTTCAGTGTTGCATGAAATCTACTGCGCGCCCCGTGATGGCACATAGCCGAATCCACATTTTCCTTGGTAGCTGAAGGGTTAGCGTTTAATATTTGTGCATAATATCAGCAGTACATCTTAACAAAGGTAGTAAAATGAAACATTGGATTCTTTGGCTTCTCGCAGGCATCGTTCTCATAATCGGCGGCATATTTGCGCTCGCAAATCCCTTCGCCGCAACCTTAACCGCAACAGCAATCGCTGCGTGGTCGTTCCTAATCGGCGGCGTAATTCAGCTTTTTGCTGCTTTCACTCAAGAGGGCACCTCTAACAAGATCTGGTCCGGCGTAACGGGTGTGCTCGGCATTTTGGTGGGTATCGCGCTCTTCAACAATCCGTTCGCGGGAATCATCTCGCTTACGATGCTTGTTGCGATCATGTTCCTCGTTATTGGCGCAGCGAAGGTGTTTGTGTCGTTTAGTCTGAAAGGAACACAAGCGTTCTGGCCCGTACTTATTTCGGGCGCGCTGTCGGTTATTCTAGCTCTGATGATCTTTGGTAACTTCCCGCAATCTGCGGCGACGATCCTAGGTATCCTCTTGGCGGTTGAGCTGATTTCGAGCGGTATCTCTTTGGTTATGCTTTCGCTGAGCAGCAAATCCACCGCAGCTGTTTAAATTATCTGCTCCCCCGTGGTAGGACTATGGGGGAGTAACCTCTTTTTTCGACGGCGAAGGCCTGTAGTAATGGATATCAAACGGGTCGCCCGAGCGCTTTTTATCGCTTTGCGCCGCTTCCACAAACAAGACGGTCTTGCCCTGAGTAGCCACGTGGCGCTTTCCCTGATGCTGGCGATTTTCCCGTTTACAATTTTCGCGCTTTCGCTCGGAAGCCAGCTCAGCTCGACGGTTGAGAGCGAGAACATAATGCAGCTTCTCTTTGGCAACTGGCCCGATGTTGTGGCCGAACCGATCGAGAGAGAACTGCGCGCGGTATTGGCGCAGGGCAATAGCCAGACCCTGACTTTCGGTGCGCTTATGACGATGTTCTTTGCCTCTAACGGCGCCGAAGCCGTACGTCTTGCGATCACGCGCGCATATGGCGAAGTGGATACGCGCCCCTATTGGCGTAAACGTTTGTTGTGTATCGGGTTCGTTTTGGCGGGTGCGGTTTCAATCACGGTTGTGACGGTACTGCTCGTTCTTATTCCACTCTACTTCGCGTATTTTCAAGATATGGTGCCCATTCCGGAAGAGTGGCTAAGTATCTTCAATAGCACTCCGCTGCGGTTCGCGATTGCGGTTGTGCCTATTGTTGCTGCTGTTCTGGCGGTCAATTCTCTCTTGACGCAAACCCGCCGTCCTATTTCCGTAATTTGGCCCGGCGCGGTACTTACGATTTTTGCATGGGCGATTTTCGGACAAGCCTTCAGTTACTATCTCGGACATTTCGCACGTTATAGCGTGACTTATGCGGGTCTTGCGGGGGTAATGTCGGGGCTCATATTCTTGTACCTGTCTGCCGCAATTCTGATTATTGGGGCGACATTTAATTCGGCACTAATGGATCTAAAGCAAGAGGCGAAGATAGCCTGAAATTCACCACCTCATGTTTACGGAGGGGATTATGATGACATATCTGATTATCGGGGCCACAATTCTTATTTGGGGCACAGCTTTCGTGTTTGCGTATTGGGCGGTTCTCTCTGCGCGCACGCCGCAAGGGTCGGTCGCTTGGGTCATATTCTTGTTGGCATCTCCGGTGCTGGCGATCCCCGCTTATTTGTTTCTGGGGAATTTCAGGTTTAAGGGCTACCTCGTTTCGCGTCGCGACACGCGCGAAGTCGTAGAAGGTGTTGCGCAATTTGCTGCTAGCCATATGCCACTGGGTGACGACGACGATGTCGGCTATACCGCTTTTGAAAAGATTGCAGAGGTTCCTGTCCTTTCCGGAAATGGGATGAAGTTGCTCATTGATGGGCAAGAGACTTTCGACGCCATATTTGCAGAAATGGACAAGGCCGAGGATTATATTCTGGTGCAGTTCTATATTCTCAAAGACGACGAACTGGGGCGTGAATTTCAGCAGAAACTTATTGATTGCGCACAACGCGGCGTGACTGTGCACCTGTTGTTCGATGCCGTTGGCAGCGCCAAGCTGCCCAAGAGATATTTGGAGGAACTTGAGGAATCAGGCGTTAAAACGGTGAACGCGCATGATCTCCAAGGGCCGCGTAACCGCTTTCAGATCAACTTTCGCAACCACAGAAAAACGGTCATTGTAGATGGGCGTGTTGGCTTTACGGGCGGTTTGAATGTTGGCGATGAATACATGGGCCGTGACCCACATTTCGGACATTGGCGCGATACCCATTGCCGTATCGAAGGGCCGATTGTCCTTCAGTTACAGTTGGTTTTCGTCGAAGACTGGCACTGGGCCACACAGGATAACGTTATCCCGAACCTGAACTGGCAGGGTCATCGCTCACCCGAGGATATGGATGCGCTCATTATGGCGACAGGTCCAGCTGACGAAATGGAAACCGGTAGCCTCTATTTCTGCGCCGCAATTGCTGCGGCAAGGAAGCGCCTCTGGATCGCGACGCCTTATCTTATTCCAGATGGTGATATCCTATCGGCACTCAAGCTCGCGGCCCTGCGCGGTGTTGATGTGCGGATCATGATTCCGGAAAAGGCGGATCACTATGTTACTTGGCTGGCTGCCTTTGCGTATTTCGATGAACTTAAGCAAGCAGGCGTGAAAATCCTGATGTATGCCAACGGGTTTACGCACCAAAAAGTATTGCTTGTCGATGAGAGCATTGCCTCGATCGGTACGACGAATTTGGACAACCGTTCATGTCGGCTCAACTTCGAGGCAACGGCAATCTTCTTTGATAAACGTGCCGCGCAGGACGTCGCGGCGATGCTGGAGAAGGATTTCACCGAGTGTAAGGAGGTTGAGAAGTCATTTAAGGACCTCCCACGCTTGCAACGCATGGGCGCGCCTGTTGCCCGCCTGTTTGCTCCGATCCTATAGCGGCGCGCATTGCATTCAGCCCTACGGTAGGGCAGGAACGCGACAACCGCTAGAGAATGGTAAAGACGATGGCCAAGAAAAAGCAGTCCCTCGGCAAGCGAATAGCCAACAGCCGTTTTGTCACCCGTTTGGTTGCAAAAACACTCGCGAACTATGTGCGGTTTGTCTGGTCTACGACGCACTGGACAAGCGAGGGGTTCGACGAAATGCGCGAGGCTCTCAAGGACGGGCCGATAATTGTGGTTCTCTGGCATCAACGTCTCTTGATGGCGCCGTATCTATTTGATTTGAGCGCTGGGCGAATCTGTTCGCTTACGTCTACGGCCAAGGGTGGTCGCATGGCGGGAATGGTGCAGCAGGAGTTTGGCTTTGAGACCATTCCGATGCCCAAGGGGCAAGGCGGCTTTGCGATGTCGCGCGAAGTGCTGCGGAAAATGAAGGATGGCGTTTCGGTTGGTATTGCGGTGGACGGCACAAATGGACCCGCGCGAGTTGCCAAGACGGCGCCACTGCTTTGGGCGCGCTCGTCCGGTCGTCCCGTTTTCGTCGCTGCATTCGCAACCAAGCGCCACAGCATCATGGCCTCGTCATGGGATCAGGCGATGCTTGCTTGGCCCTTTAACAAGGGTGTCCGTGTCTGTCAGCGTTGGGAGCATGAGGTTCCGCGCAAGGTATCTGACGATGAATTAGAAAGCCTTCGCCAAAAACTCGAAGCGTCGTTGGACGAGGTCACAGAGCGCGTTGACAACATTCTGGAAATTGATGTTCCACGCACAAAACGAGAAGATTGATTAACGACGAGGCCGCCGCTAGCATCGTGCAAAACAGGAAGATTTTGCATGACAGAGACCGAATTCCTTGACCCGTCAGAGGCACCTCAAATCGGACGCGTGACACTTGCCGAATTGCGCACATCAATTGCAATGGGCATTAGCGATTTTCGGCGTGCGCCGCTTTTCGGAATATTTTTCAGCAGCTTCTATGTCATTTGCGGATTGATCCTGAGCCTTTCCGGCGCTGGGACATTTGCTTGGACGCTTGTGCTGTCCTTGGGGTTTCCGCTTGTTGCGCCATTTGCGGCGGTTGGGCTCTATGAGGTCAGTCGCCGTTTGGATGTGGGCGAGCCGCTCACGTGGTCAGGTGTCGTCGGTGTTGTGTGGCGCGAGCGCGGGCGACAGGTGCCGTGGGTCGGCGCGATCCTTGTTCTGATATTTCTGTTCTGGAGCTTCTTTGCGCACATGTCGCTGGCGATGTTTTTCGGGAGTATGACGCTCACGAATGTTTCTACGTCTTGGGAGGTCTTTCAGACGTTTCAGGGTAGAAGCCTCATTGCCTTTGAGGTGATCGTCGGCGGTCTTGTCGCGCTCTTGGTTTATGCGTTGACGGTGGTTTCGCTTCCGTTGCTCCTAGATCGCGAATTGGATTTTGTTACCGCGATGCTCATCTCAATCCAGACGGTTTCAAAAAACCGCACGGTCTTGCTGATCTGGGCGGGCATTATCGCGATATCGCTTTTTGTTGCGATGCTGCCCTATTTCCTTGGGCTGTTGGTCGTGCTGCCAGTTCTGGGCCACGCCACATGGCACCTGTATCGCCGCGCGCTGTACTTTTCGAACTAGGGGTCAGATATCGGCGATATCGTCCAGCTCGATGTCACGGATGAAATAGTCGGGGTATAGGTCAATCCCCACCACGAAGTGATGTTGAAGCCCAGAGAGGTGGTGCTCCATTGCGGCGACTGCGCCATCCTCATCACCGCTTTCAATCTTGTCAATGATGGCTTGGTGCTCGTCAATGACCATCGTCGCACGCCGTTCCTGTGGAATTTGAAGCGTTAAACAGCGATAGCGGTCGATCTGCATCTTCACTTGTTGAACCAGCTTCCAAAGACCAGGAAGGCGGCCAATCTCGGCGATATACTGATGAAATTCCTCGTCCACGTGGTGAAGTGCGGTAATGTCTTCGCTATTCTCTATTTCGCGATGCCGCTCAACGATCACCTTGAGGCTCATGATCTGGCTACGCGTCGCCAAACGGGTCGCTGAGCGCACTGTCACGGCCTCAAGCGCGCGCCGCACGATGAGCGCCTCAGGGAGGGCGGAAACGGGTATCCGCGCAACGAATGTGCCGGATTTGGGCGCAACTTGAACCAGCCCCTCGTCCGAAAGGCGCAGGATTGCCTCGCGGATCGGTGTGCGGCTTACGCCTTCAGATAGTGCGAGCGCATTCTCCGAGAGTGGAGTGCCCGGCGGAAGTTCGAGGCTTATGATTTTGTCGTGAAGGCTTTGATACACCGAATCAGAGATCGTCGGCGCCGTACGGATTGCCGTGCCCTTGCGCAGCTCTGGTGCGCTGTTTGGCGCCCTGCGTTTACGCTCTGAGGGCTTCTTTTCCGTCTTTGGCATCTTGTCTCCACTGATCGTGGCGCTTCTTATTTAAAACCATTTCGGAAGGCCAAGAAAAATCGAACTTGATTTAACATTTATCTTGTATACACATAATACAAGGAGCGGTCAATTACGGGTCAACCTTGATTCTGGCTGTTTCAAAAATCAGGCTGAATGACATTCACGCTTTTGGGAGGAATAAATGAAACTTAAGAAATTCACAGTCGCGCTTGCTGCTGGCGCGTTCGCTATGGCCACTTCGACGGCCGTATTTGCTGCAGAAACCCTTAAATGGGCACACGTTTACGAAGTAGGCTCCGCGTACCACAAAAACGCAGAGTGGGCGGCTGAGGAGATCGCCAAGCAAACTGAAGGACGTGTGGAAATCAAAGTTTTCCCAGCTTCTTCGTTGGGTAAAGAAGTTGAGATCAACGAAGGTCTGGGCATTGGTGCCGTTGACATCATCTATACTGGTCCAAGCTTTGTTGAGCGTTATTACGGTCCTATCGCGATCTCTGATTATCCATTCATCATGCGTGGCTTTGACCACTGGATGAGCTATCGCTCCAGCGATCTGTTCAGCGAACTTTCCGATGGGTATCACGATGCGACAGGTAACCAAGTCCTCGGGCTGGTTTATTACGGTCAGCGTCACGTGACATCGAACAAGCCGATCCTAACGCCTGCCGATATGGAAGGCCTGAAGATCCGCGTACCGAACTCTCCGCTTATGCTGATGTTCCCGAACGCTGTGGGCGCAAACCCGACACCGATGGCCTTCTCCGAGGTTTATCTTGCGCTTCAGCAAGGTGTTGTGGACGCACAGGAAAACCCACTTCCAACAATTCAGTTCAAAAAGTTCTATGAGGTTCAGTCCAACATCAACCTCACAGGTCACATCCTGAACTCGCTGTTGATTATCGCTTCTGATGACGCGCTTTCGCGCCTTGGCGATGACGAAGAAGTTGTCCGTCAAATCCTCGACGAAGCAGCGCTCAAGAGCTCGAACGAGATCTATCAGTCCGAGCAGGAACTCGTTTCTTGGTTCCGCGAGCAAGGCATCACTGTGAACGAAGTTGACAAGCAGCCTTTCCAAGATGCGGTTAAGCCAATGCTTACTGGTGATGGAGTTCCATACACAATGGACCACTTCAAACGCCTCGGCGAACTGTAATTGGGACCGAAAATGGGAAACAATCCATTGAATCCCAACGAAGATCAGGGCGCGCAGAACGCGCGCTCTGAGATCGTTTTTGCCGATTCCGAGGTGGATATCTCGGATTTCGGCATAGCCGATGTCCCAGGCCTCTTGGCGCTCTGGGGGCTTTCGATTGTTGTGTTCGTGCAATTCTTTACGCGCTATGTGCTGAATGACAGCCTTGCTTGGACAGAAGAATTGGCGCGTTATGTGCTTGTTGTTGTTGCGTTCTTTGGCGCGATTTCTGTTACCCGCAAAGGCACGCATATCTTTCTTGAGTTCTTCTATCGCTATCTGTCACCAAAGTCGGGCAAGTGGCTATCGGTTCTCATGGAAGCGATCACCGCCGTGTTCCTCGGATATATGTCTTGGCAGGCCTATCAGCTTGCGCTCAAGACCCGCACGAAAATGGCGTCAATGGAACTGCCGAAAAACCTGCTCTATTACGCTGTCGCAATTAGCCTTGCGATCATGGCCGCATATTCCATCTGGTGGCTCGTTCATAAAATCCGTCAGAACCCTGAGGACGTCCTTCGCGAGATCGAAGAACACGCCCTACATGACGTTCCAAAATAGACTGCGAGACACGAAATGGCTCTGGCACTACTCTTTCTAATTCTGTTCCTTCTTCTTGTAGCGGGCGCACCTGTCGCCGTTGCTCTTGGGGTTGCCTCATTGGTTTATGCGCTGATTGATGGCGTGCCGAGTGTGGTGGTTTTGCACCGTATGGTAGGCGGTATCGACAGCTTCCCGCTCATCGCGGTTCCGTTCTTTATTATGGCGGGGCACCTGATGAACACGGCGGGTGTCACAACCAAGATTTTCGCATTTGCGCGTGCTGCGGTTGGCTGGATGTACGGCGGCCTTGGCCACGTAAACGTTGGCGCAAGCATCATCTTTGCGGGCATGTCCGGCGCTGCCGTGGCTGATGCCGGTGGTCTCGGTAATATCGAGATCAAAGCGATGCGCGAAGCTGGCTATGATACGGATTTCTCGGTGGGCATCACCGCGGCGTCCTCAACCATTGGGCCGATTATTCCGCCTTCGCTTCCGCTGGTCGTTTATGGTGTGATTGCGGATACCTCGATTGGCCAGCTTTTTGCTGCGGGCCTTATCCCCGGTTTGCTCATGGCGTTTGCGCTCATGGTTATGGTCGCGTTCTATGCCAAAATCCGCAATTACCCGCGCGATGATCGCTTTAGCTTTGCCGTATTCGGGCGCACTTTCATTCAGGCGCTGTTGCCGCTGTTTACTCCGATTATCATCGTGGGCGGTATCCTCTTTGGTATCTTTACGCCAACCGAGGCCGCGATTGCCGCAGTGGTGTATTCGTTGTTCTTGGGCCTGTTCGTCTATCGCACGCTCGATTTGAAACGCATCCTTCGCGTGTCCATGGATACGGTCGAGACGACGGCATCCATCATGATGATTGTCGCAGCTTCGACGATCTTCGCATGGATCCTGACAGCGAACCAAGTCGCGCAGGTTTTCGCAACCGAGCTTCTTAGCTTTACCGAAAACAAGACGGCGATCCTCTTGATCATGATGCTGATCGTTCTAATCGTTGGTTGTTTCATGGAGACAATCGCCGCGATCACAATTCTGACGCCCGTTCTCTTGCCTGTGGCTGTGACCGTGGGTGTTGATCCTGTGCACTTCGGTATCATTCTGATCTTGAACCTAATGATCGGCTTGCTGACACCACCAGTTGGTATGGTGCTCTATGTGCTGTCCAAGGTGTCGGATGTGCCGTTTGAACGCTGTGTGGTCGCGACCGCGCCGTTCATCGTGCCACTGGTCGCAGTGCTCCTGATGCTCACCTTTATTCCGGCGCTCTCGATGTGGCTGCCGACAACTCTCTATCGCTGATAAACGCTAAGGAAAATAAACAAATGTCTACACTCTCCTCTTTTGATCTTACCGGCAAAGTGGCCCTTGTTTCGGGCTGCAAGCGCGGAATTGGGAAGGGTATTGCCGTCGCCCTCGCAGAAGCGGGTGCCGACATTATCGGCGTAAGCGCGTCACTTGAAACAAGCGGCAGCGCGGTCTCCAAAGAAGTTGAAGCATTGGGCCGCAAGTTTACCGCGTATCAGTGCGACTTCTCGGACCGCGCTGCGGTTACTGCTTTTGCCGCTCAGGTACAGGCTGATAACCCGACGATTGATATCTTGGTCAACAATGCAGGCACCATCAAACGTGCCCCAGCGGCCGAGCACCCAGATGAAATGTGGGACGAAGTAATCGACGTAAACTTGAACGCTCAGTTTGTTCTAAGCCGCGAGATCGGTAAGAACATGGTCGCGCGCGGAAGTGGCAAGATCATCTTCACTGCATCGCTCCTGACATTCCAAGGCGGTATCACCGTTCCGGGGTACGCGGCATCCAAAGGTGCGATTGGCCAGTTGACCAAAGCGCTCGCTAACGAATGGGCGGCGAAGGGCGTGAACGTAAACGCGATTGCACCCGGTTATATCGCCACCGACAACACCCAAGCGCTTCAGGATGATCCTGATCGCTCGCGCTCAATTCTTGAACGTATTCCCGCCGGTCGCTGGGGCAAGCCAGAGGACTTTGCCGGTCCTGCCGTTTTCCTCGCGTCGGATGCAGCGAACTATGTGCATGGCACAGTTTTGACTGTGGATGGCGGGTGGATGGGCCGTTAATTCCCATTCGTCAGACACGAAAAAAGGGCCGCGAAAATCTCGCGGCCCTTTCTATTTGGATGGCTTACTGAATTTTAATAAGCGTTTTCATGGCGTTGGGATTCTCGGTGAGAGCTTTAAAAGCGCCCTGAATATCCTCAAGCCCCTGAACGTCGGTAATCAGAACGCCGGCGTCAATTGCCCCAGACGCCAGTCGGTTCATCGCCGCATCGTAATCATCCGCTTCGTAAACGCGCGCACCGATAAGCTCGACCTCACGCCAGAAGAAACGGAACATATCCACGGTTGGTTTGCTTGCGTGAATTGCCACCATCACAATCCGTCCGCGCGCGGCGGCGGCGGCAGTCATTAGATCGACACCGGGTTGGGTTCCGGAAACCTCAAAAACAACCTCGGCGCCTTTGCCACCTGTCGCCTCAAGGTAGGCTTCGGCAACATCGACATTTTTGGGATTCATTGTCGCAAAGCCAAGCTTCTCGGCGAAGGCCAGACGATTTTCGTTGATCTCAGAGATGGTCACATTGCCACCTGCGTTGCGCGCAACCATTGCTACCAACATTCCGATTGGACCGCCGCCAATCACTAGAACATCTTCGCCTTTGGCGACGCGGCCGCGCTTTACATCGTGGCACGCAACGGCGAGCGGCTCGATCAGTGCTGCGTGATCCAGTGACAGGCCCTCGGGCAGGACGTGGATTGTTTCGGCAGGGACATTCCATTTTTCTTGGAACGCACCATCCGTATCCAACCCAAGGAATTTGAGGTTGTGACAGATATGATTGTTACCCGCGTTACAGGCTGGGCAGTCGCCGCACGCGGAAAGTGGACGCACGACAATATGCTGTCCGACCTCAAGTTCGGTTACGCCTTCGCCGAGCGCGGAGATAACACCCGACATCTCGTGCCCGATGACGCGATGATTGCCGATGCGCGCTTCCATATGGCCGAGATAAACGTGCAGATCGGTGCCGCAAATGCCGCAATAAGCGACGTCAATTTGTACTTCGCCAGCCGCAGGAGCAGCGGGAGTGACCGTCTCGATTTGGAAGCTTTTATTGCCAATATAGTATGCTGCGGATGTCGACATTTCGGATGCTTTCTTTAGAGTTTCGGGTCGTGAACAGAGTTTAGTTTTTCCCAATCAAAACAAACACCTGTGCCAGGCGTGTCTGGGGCGATTGCTCTGTTGTTTTTTACCACAAGCGGGCGTGTTGTGTAAGTGTCGATCGGGAAAGAATGGACTTCGATCCACCCTCCATTCGATTGGGCAGAAACCAGACTTACGTGTAATTCCTGCATGCCGTGACTACACACGGGGATCCCGTATTCGCGTGACATTTCCGCAACCTGCAAGAAGCCAGTGATCCCCCCGCAATTGGATGCGTCGGGTTGGATGAACGACAGTTTGGCCTGCTTGAACGCATATTCAAATTCATGGATCGTGTGCAGGTTTTCACCCATGGCGAGTGGGATTCCCGTTGCCTCTGCGATGCGCGCGAAACCGAGATAGTCGTCGGGGATTGTCGGCTCTTCGAACCAAACGAGGTTGAACTCCTTAAACGCATTCGCGGCCTCGATTGCCTGCTCGACGGACATGGAGTAATTGGCATCAACCATGAAGGAAATGTGGGGCCCAACCATCTCGCGGATTGCGGCGATACGTTCGATATCTTCGGCGAGTGTGGGCTGTCCGATCTTGATCTTCACACCGTCAAAGCCCTGATCCAGATAGGACTGAATGCTTTGTTTTAACTTAGGTAAAGGGAAGTTGAGGTCGATCCCGCCAGCATAGGCCTTGCAAGAGTTCGCGGCTCCGCCCGCCATTTTCCAGAGCGGCAAGTCACGCTGTTTTCCTCGAATATCCCAAAGAGCGATATCGACTGCGGAAATCGCGAAAGATGCAATGCCACCGCGCCCGACATAGTGAATATGCCACTGCATCGCATCATAAAGTTGCTCGATATTTTCCGCATCCTTGCCCACCAGAAACGGCGCCAGATCGTGTTCGATCATGGCTTGGATCGCGCGTCCGCCTTTGCCGCCAGTATAGGTATACCCAACACCTTCCAGACCATTTTCGAGGGTCACCGTCGCCGTAACAAGCTCGAAATGCGTATGGTCGCCGTGCTTGGCATCCACTAGAACTTCCTCGAGGGGTACATGGAATAGTTGTACCTTAACGGATTGAATTACGGTCATTATTCTATCTGACTTTCTGATTTCGTGCGGTCACACGAGTTTGAAAAAGGATGACAACAAAGAGGAAACCGCCCCTGATTACCATTTGCCAATATGCGCTTAGGCTGATGGTGCCGCGACCGTTTTCAAAGTTGAGAATGTTGAAAACGAGCCCAAGTAGAAGCGCGCCGATGACTGTCGCGGTAATAGACCCCATTCCCCCCGTCAGCAAGGTGCCGCCAACTACAACCGCCGCAATCGCAGAGAGCTCCCAGCCGATCCCCTCAAGCGGTTGGCCCGCGCCAAAACCAGAGGCAAGGAAGACGCCTGCAAGTCCCGCGCAACCGCCGCTAAGAATATATACAAACGCTTTGGCTTTGTTAATCGGAAGCCCCATGAGCGCCGACGCATCCTCGCTTCCGCCAATCGCAAGAACGGTGCGACCAAGCGATGTTCGTTCCAATACAAACCAAAGGATAACGGTGACGACGGCTACGATCACGATTGCCCACGGAAGGACGCCGAAGGCCTTTTCCATCCCGAGTTTTGTGAAGTTCGAGCCCCAATCGACGCCAATGGTTTCGGCACCAGAAATGATGAGAGCACCGCCCTTTGCCGCCAGCATTGTGACGAGCGTTGCGATAAATGGAGGGATGCGCATCGCGATGATGGTGAACGCATTAATCGCGCCAAAGGCCATTCCGGCAAGCACCGCACCGGGAAGCGCCACCTGAATGCCGTGAGGGCTAAGATAGGCCGCCACGACGGATGTGAATGCCGCGACAGAACCAACCGAGAGGTCAATGCCACCCGTCATAATCACAAAGCACATGCCAAGCGAAATAACGATAAACATGGCGTTATAGTTCAGAAACGAGACCATATTATATTCGCTTGCAAAGCCGTCATAACGAAGGGTTCCAAATGCGATCAGCGCAAAGAGAGCAACCCAAACCGCAGTCGTTTGCGTATTGTTGCGCAGGTATTTGCGCAGGTCGAATGCATCGGTGTCTAGCATGGTTACTCCTTCCGCGCTTGCTGTACGTATACAGCCAGCAGGATAATTACGGCCTTGGCGACAAGGGCGACTTCGTCTTCGACGCCGTTCGCTAGGAGCGTGTATTTCACAAGCTGGATGATCGTTGCTCCAAGGATCGCTCCGAATATCGGCGCGCGTCCCCCCTGAAGGAGTGCGCCCCCAACAACAGCGGCGGCAATCGCGTCGAGTTCCATCAAGTTGCCGTTGCGCGCCGCATCGGATGCAGAGTTGATGGCCACTACGATCAGTCCCGCGATCCCAGACAAGAACGCGCAGATTACGTAGGCCCCAACCTTAACCGAACGCACGGGACCACCCGAAAGCCGCGCCGCCTGTTCATTGCCGCCAATCGCCAACAAGTAGCGCCCGAAGATAGTTCGCGTAACGACCCAGAAGAGGACACAAGCAAGTGCAAGGGCGAGCCAGCCTTGGAATGGGAGCCCCAGAACCTTGCCGGTGCCCAGATAACTAAACGCGGGGTTCTTGAAGGTTTGAAGGTTGCCGTTGGTTAGAACCTGCGCAATTCCTCGGCCAGAGATGAATAGGATCAGCGTTGCGATGATCGGTTGAACGTTTAGCACGCTGACCATCAACCCATTGAAAAGCCCACACATACTTGCCGCTACGAGCGGAAGAGAGAAGGCCGCGATCAGCCCGAGCACCGGATACTCAACCCCGAAAGCCGACGTAAAGATGAGCGGAGCCATTGCACCCGCAAGCGCCATAACCGCACCAACAGATAGGTCGATCCCGCCCGTTGCGATCACAAGTGTCATGCCCATGGCTACAATGGCGATCGTAGCAACCTGAGAGATGTTCACGAACAACGTCTGAAGTTGAAGAAAATTCGGGGTGAAAATGGCGTTAAAGACAAGCAGCACAACAAGCGCGGCAATGCCACCGTGATTGCGCAGCAGTGTTAGATGCCGCGCGGAAACCAATGAGGCACTCATGCGGATTGCTCCTGTTCGTGATGGTGTGCGATGGCGCTGACGAGCGCGTTCTCGGTAATGCCGGGGTTGTGCAACTCGGACACGGAATATCCGTCCTGAAGCACGACGATACGGTCGGCACCTTCAACGAGCTCCTCGAATTCGGAACTAATGAGGAGAACGCCGTACCCTTCGGCAACATAATCGCGGATGATGGCCTGAATTTCGAGCTTGGCCCCCACGTCTACGCCGCGTGTCGGTTCATCAAGGATAAGCAGATCGGGCTTGGTTGCGAGCCAACGGCCCAGAAGCACTTTCTGTTGGTTGCCACCCGAAAGCTCGCGGATGGGTTGATCCATATTGGCGGTCTTGATGCCCAAGGCTTTGATGAAATGCGCAACGATCTCGCGCTCTTTGGCGCGGTCGATCTGTCCGTTCTTCGTGAGGCGTGGCAGGAGTGCAAGGGTTAGGTTCTCGCGCACGGACATATCGGGCACGATGCCCTCGGCCTTCCGATCTTCGGTCAGAAAACCAATCCCACTCTTGATCGCATCAGAAGGGCTCTTGGGGGCACCGATTTTGGATTTATACGTGATCGCCCCTTTTGTGAGGGGATCAACGCCAAATAGTGCGCGCGCAGCTTCTGTTCGTCCTGCGCCGAGAAGACCGCCGAGGCCGACGATCTCTCCACTGTGCACGGTTAGGTCAAAATTCACGAGGTGGTTGCCCGTTGAAATCCCTTCTGCCTGAAGCAGAACTTCGCCAACTTCTGACGTGCCACCCGAGAACTCCGTCATGCCTGCGGCTTTGATATCCTCGATATTGCGGCCCAGCATGTCGGCGATGAGTTCTAGTTTATTCGTGTCGGCAATCTGGCGGGTTCCAACCGTTTGCCCGTCGCGCATCGTGGTAACGCGGTCGCAAATCTCGAATAACTCATCAAGGAAGTGCGACACATAGAGTACCGATACGCCCGCCTCTTTGAGGGAACGTACAACGCCGAAAAGCGTTTTGACTTCGTTTGCGTCAAGCGACGAGGTCGGCTCGTCCATAATCACAAGTTTCGCATCCAGAGACACTGCGCGTGCAATCGCAACAAGTTGCTGAATGGCCGTGGAGTAGCTGCGCAGGGGCGCTTTTACGTCGATATCAATGCCGAATTGCATGAGGATTTCGCGTGTGCGCTTGTGGGCTGCCTTCCAGTCGATCAGAACGCCCATCTTCTTGGGTTCATAACCCATCATGACGTTCTCGGTTACGCTGCGAAGAGGAACTAGGTTTAGTTCCTGATAGATGGTCGCGATGCCTGCGTCCTGTGCTTCGCGCGGACTAGAGATAGTCGAATCCGCATCGCGGAAACGCACAATTCCACCATCGCGGCGGTAAACTCCGGTTAGAATTTTGATGAAGGTTGATTTCCCAGCGCCATTCTGTCCGATCAACGCATGAACTTCGCCAGGGGCGATTTCAAGGGCGGCACCAGAGAGGGCGGGAACTCCAGAAAAGGATTTGGTGATGTCTTGCATGGACACAAGCGGCTGCATGGTGTCTCCGATCGCTGAATATATCGGCCGAGAACCATAGTGTGCGGTCCTCGGCCAACAGGGAGTTCCTAGTATGCTTCGTCGATGAACTCAGCGGCGTTATCGGCGGTAAAGATACGGTCTTTTACCTGTACCCAAGGCTCGATTTCTTCGCCTTCGGCATAACGGTTCATGACTTCGCAAGCGAGCGGTCCAAAGAATGGCGAGCTTTCAACTGTTACGCCCATTTTACCGTCAATGATCGCCTGCAGCGCATCCCGTGTGCCGTCGATGGACACAACCAGTACGTCCTCGCCCGGTTTGCGGCCCGCAAGTTCAAGCGCCTGAATGGCACCGATTGCCATTTCATCGTTATGTGCATAAACGATGTTCACGTCTGGGTGGGCCTGAAGCAAGGTCTCCATTACCTGACGGCCAAGGTCGCGGGCAAAATCGCCAGACTGCGACGCAACGATCTCCATATTGTCGTGCTGTGCCATCACGTCGTCAAAACCCTTGCGACGATCATTGGCAGGGGACGATCCTGTTGTGCCTTCCAGCTCAACAATAATGCCTTTTTCGCCTTTGAAGTTCTCAAGCGTCCATTCGGCGACTTGTTGGCCTTGCCAGATAAAGTCCGAGCCAAGGAATGAAACATAATGCTCGCCTGCTTGGGCAACATTGCTGTCAACGGAACGGTCCACAAGGAACGTCGGAATGCCCGCTGCGCGCGCTTTCATAACGGCGGGGATGAGGGGTTTTTCCTCGCGAGGTGGCAGGAATAGCACATCGATGCCTTGGGCGATCATGCTATCCACATCCGAAACCTGTTTCGCAGCAGAGCCAGCCGCGTCGGTTGCCACAAGGTCCCAATTGCAGGACTCGGCGGTGTCATGGAATGATTTTGTCTCGGCGATGCGCCATGGGTTGTTTGACTCCATCTGCGCGAAGCCAACTTTATAGCGCTCTTTCTTCTCAAGTGCGGGCAGGCCATCGGCGCCAGCAACGGATGTGATCATACCAAAGCCAACGGCGGCCACGGTTCCAAGTATAGTTCTACGGTTCATTTTAGTTCCTCCACTGTTGCAACGGACTCCCTTCCGTTGCGGTTATTTGGGTTATCCCCAATTCACATAGGTCGTTTGCTTGCGCAGATACCCATCAAAGCCATATTTCCCGTCCTCTCCTCCAAGTCCGGAATGTCCCCAGCCAGTATGAAAGCCCTGAACAGACTCTCCGTTGGCGCGGTTGAAATAGATCTCTCCGAATTTCAGCTCATAAGGTGCGCGCATCATGCGTTTGATGTCGTTGGTGAAAAGAAACGCCGACAGGCCAAATTCGGTATCGTTTGCGTGTGCAATTGCCTCTTCAAAGCTATCAACACGTAGCGCCGCGACCACGGGGCCAAAGACCTCTTCTTGCATGAGTGGCGCAGCATTCGACGCCACAGAAAGGACGCTAGGCGCATACCAGTGGCCCTTGGCGTACTGCCCCTCGTTTAGTGGGCCGCCCTCAAGTAGAACCTCGGCGCCTTCGCTTACATTTCGGTCAACGATCTCTTTGACCTTCTCGACTTCGACGCCGCTGACCTTGGGGCCGATATCGGAATCCTTCATCGGGTCTCCGATGCTCAGGGCCTTGGTCGCTCTTACGAATTTGTCGAGGAATTCATCAGCAATATCGCGGTGCAGATACATCCGCTCGTTGCATGTGCAAATCTGTCCGCAGTTGGTGAAGCGTGCCGTGACTGCGGCGGCTACGGCCTTGTCGATGTCTGCATCTTCCATCACGATGAACGGGGCTTTGCCTCCGAGTTCAAGTCGCAGAACCTTGAGTGTATCGGCACCTGCCCGATAGATTTCGCGCCCTGCGCGGGTGCTTCCGGTCATTGTAACCAGACCCGTCAGCGGGCTTTCTACCATCGCTTGTCCGACGACACGGCCACGACCGGTAACTACGTTGAATATACCTTTGGGAATGCCGACTTCATGCGCCAGTCGAGCGATCTCGAGGCCCGATAGGGGCGTAATCTCATGCGCGAGAAGAACAAAGGTATTGCCCGTGACAAGAGCGGGGCCAAGCTTGCGCGTCACAAGAGCGGCGGGATAATTCCATGAGGTTAGGCCGACAACGACTCCGTAAGGGTGGCGGCGCAAGTGAATTTCTTCGTTTGTGGAGTCCGAACGCTGAACATCTCCAGAGATGCTGCGGGCATGGCTGACCGCATAGCGTAAGAATGTTTCAACAGCGCCGACTTCGCCACGTGCTTGGCTGATCGGTTTGCCTTGCTCCATGGTGATGATTGTCGCAAGACGTTCGGCATTTGCCGCAACTGCGTCCGCAAGTTTTGCCACAAGCCGACCGCGCTCGATAGCAGGCAAAACGGCCCACGTTGGCTGCGCACGATGCGCGGCGGCAAGGGCTTCGAGGGCGTCGTCTGATGTGCCCTCTGGGATGGTTGCGATAGTTTCCTCGTTGGCTGGGTTCTCCACTTCGATAAGCGGGCGGTCCGTCGCGTGGCGCCATGCGCCGTCGATATACATCGCGCCTTTTGAAACTTTGCCGTCAGTAGGGAGTAAATCCAACAATTTCCGATTCCATTTTTGGTACGACCAAACTAAGGGTAATAAACGTACATGATGGATTGATGTCAACAATAATTTAATTTGGTCTGTTTTTTATCAATTTTGGACGGGCCAAATAATTGAATTGAAAAAAACGGGACATTCGAGTACCTAATTCTAACCCTTCGCAGAAGTCGGCACGTCTTCTTGGGCGGATTGAATGGATATCGGCCCGTATCGGGAGGAGTCTTTATGCAAGCAGATAAGTCACACAACGACGAGGCCACCCATACTGGTCGCGCGGCCGACGTAATCGTTGCTACAGTTGAGGCGCAAATCATGTCGGGCGCGTTGCCGGACAAGTCCCCGCTTCCTGCCGAACGCGAGTTGATGGAGCGTTTTAATACAAGCCGCACGGTTGTGCGCGAAGCGATCACGGCACTGTCCAATCGTGGTCTTGTGGTGAGCAAACCGCGCTTTCGCCCGATTGTACGTAAGCCGGATTACGAGACAGTCCTGCACGCCGTCGGCGGGGTGATCGGCCACTTGCTCAACAATGGTAGCGGCGTGAAAAACCTCTACGATAGTCGCGTCTTCGTTGAGCGTGGCTTGGTGCGTGAAGCGGCGCTGAATGCCGACCGAGACGATATCGCCCAGCTAAGAACCGCTCTCGCGGACAACAAGGCCGCCATCAGCGACTCGGTGGCGTTTTATCAAACAGATGTCGCATTTCATGGGGTGCTATACAGCATTTCCAAGAACCCGATTTTCCCCGCGATTCACGAGGGCTATACATCTTGGCTCGCGCCGCATTGGGAAAAGATGGAGCGTTTGCCAGAGCGAAATCTGGCAAACTATCACGCGCACGAACGGATTCTTCAGGGTATTCTGGACCGCGATCCAGATGCCGCAGAGCGTGCGTTGCTAGAGCATCTGGATGCTGCTTGGGAATTCGTGCGTGTCACTTTCGACGATATCGAACCCTAGCAGGTATAGTTCATTCCAAGTCGGCCGCCGTCCACATAGATGGTCTCGCCCGTGATATAGCTGGCCTTGTCCGAAGCGAGGAATGCAACGACATCGCCGATTTCCTTGGCTGTCCCGATACGTTTAAGCGGTGTACGCGACAGGAGCGTTTTGAGCGCCTCGGGATTGCTGTTCACACTTGCGAGCATGTCTGTGTCAATTGACCCAGGACCAACCGCATTTACGCGTATCCCGTGGGGCGCAAGCGCAAGCGAGGCCGCTTTGGTCATTTGCATGACGCCGCCTTTGGATGCACAATACGGCAAGATCGTCGGGATGCTCACAACCGCATTTACCGAGGACATGTTGACGATAGCGCCCTTGATGCCCTTGGCGACCATCGTTTGAGCGGCGCGCTGGCTCGCAAGGAATGTTCCCGTCAAATTCACGTCGATAACGGCTTGGAAATCCTCAAGCGAAGTTTCAAGGAATTCGGACGGGAGCGAAATTCCGGCGTTGTTCACCAAAATCGAAACAGGGCCAACCTCAGTCTCGATCTTGTCGAAAAGAGCCGCGATCTGCTTTGGATCGCCCATGTCACAAGCGTAAGCGACGGCATCGTCCGCGATTTCTCGTGCTGCGCTTTCGGCTCCCTCGGCGTTGATGTCGGCGATTACAATGCGCGCACCGTTCTCGGCGATGGCCTTGGCCGAGGCCAGTCCGATGCCTTGTGCGCCGCCCGTAACAAGAGCAATAGGTTTAGACATCTCGTCTCCAATTCTGATTGATTTGCCACCATGGTTGAACCGTTCCGAAGGGCGTGTCAATGTTTGCAAAAAGGAGCCTACATGCCGTCCCCTCGAACGCCAAAACTCAAGATATCATCCGCTCAAATGGTGGCGAACGCCCGTGCGCGAATTGAGGAAATTGAGACTAAGGATTTGATCGAAATGTTGCAGGATCCAAACGTCGTGATCGTGGATATTCGTGACATTCGCGAACGCCAGCGGGGCTATATTCCCAATAGCTTCCACTGTCCCCGTGGGATGGTCGAATTCTGGGTCGATCCCGCAAGCCCTTATTTCAAAGAGATTTTTGCCGAAGATAAGAAATTTGTTTTTCACTGCGCGTCTGGCTGGCGCTCGGCATTAACGGTGGCGACCCTGGGCGACATGGGGTTTGAGGCCGCCCATTTGCGCGAAGGTTTCTCGACTTGGGAAGAGCAGGGCGGGCCGGTGGCCTATCCCGAATAATTTAACCGCGCAGTTTCGCAAGCCAGCCAAGTCCTGCCCCCTCGGTTGTGGATGGGCGATACTCCGCGCCAATCGCGCCCGAGTATCCGATTGCCTTGAGGTGGTCGTAGACATACGAAAGCTGTAACTCGCCCTGATCCGGCTCTGCCCGTTTCGGCACCGATGCAACTTGAACATGGCCGATGATAGGCAGCAAATCAGTGAGGCGTCGGCAAATGTCGCCCTCCATGATCTGAACATGATAACAATCGAACATGAGCTTGAGGTTCGAGGCCGCTACGGACCGAATTATTTCACGGGCCTGTGAGGTCGTCTGAAGGAAGTAATTCGGAGCATCAAAATGGTTCAGCGGTTCGATCAGCACTTCAATTCCAAGCGGCGCGGCACGCTCGCACGCATATTCAAGGTTCTCGATATAACACTGCTGCGCCTGTGCCCCTGAGGCGATACCGGCCATGGCATGTACTTTTCCCGCGCCAATTTTCTGTGCATAGGAAAGCGCCTGATCAATCGCCGCACGCGCTTGTTCAACCTTTTCAGGAAGCGCCAAAAGCCCGTTTTCACCTTCACCTTTGACGGTATTTAGGCCCAGCATTTTCATCCCCGTTTCGCGCAGGGCATCGTTCACCTGTTCTGGGGGCGTGTCATAGGGCCAATGGCATTCCACCGCTTCAAACCCTGCCTTGTGGGCGGCATGGATGGCCTCGGGGAGAGTGAGGTGTTGCCAGAGAAATCCGAGGTTTGCAGAGATGGGGATCATTGCGGGGAGCTTTCCTCCAAGGATGTCAGCGCGTCGGCGAAGAATGTCTCGGTGCCAAAGTTCCCTGACTTTAGCGTCAGAGCGATAACCGCGCCACCGCTTTCACAGAATGTCCATGGGACGCCTGGTGCGATTTCCTTGCCGATGGTCATGCGCGTGACGTTTAGCGATTTGGTGACCGCGCCAGATGTTTCGCCGCCTGCAACGACAAATCTGCGGGTTCCTGCATCGCGCGCATCGACAGCAAGCTGAGCAAGCGCGGCCTCTACCAGTTCGCCCGCTTTGGTCGTTCCGAGTGTCTCTTGCGCGGCGCGCACTCCTTCGGGATCGGTGGTGGCGTAAATGATTTTGCTCGAGCGTGGGTCTTGCGAAGCGAGCCAATCGCGCGCGGATTGTACGCCTTCTTTGCTCAAGGTGATTGGGTCAAGTTTGTACCCCGACACAGATTTCAAGCATTCGGAAACTTGGGCGCGGGTCATCTTGGAGCAGCTGCCAGAGAGGATAATCGCACCCTCTGGGAGGTCCGGCGTGACAGCTTTTTCCGCATCAGGTGAAAGCGTTCCATCCGCAAGATAAAGATCAGGAAGGGGCATCGCCACCGCACTTCCGCCCGTCATAAGTGGCATATCGCGACAGGCTTCGGCGATCGTGTAGAGGTCTTCGTTCGCAACGGCATCTACGACCACATGGGCAACACCTTGTTTGGTCAACTCCGCAAGACGGGCTTTGAGCGCATCCGCTCCCTCCGCAACACACAGGCGATTGGCGAGCCCAACTTGTCCGTTCACTTGCGGCGCTAGCAGGCGCATCAAGTTGCTGTCGCGCATCGGGGTAAGGGGGTGATCCTTCATCGGACTTTCGGAGAGGGGGAGTTCGCCCACAAACAGGTTGCCCATGAAAATACTCCGCCCGTTCTCGGGAAACGCGGGGCAATAGATAGTCTGATCGGTGCCGATATCTTTCATCAGAGCTTCAGCAACTGGTCCGATATTCCCTTCGGCCGTGCTGTCGAATGTTGAGCAATACTTCCAGAAAAACCGTTTCGCCCCTGCGCGTCTTAACCAATCCAATGCGGCGCGCGTTTCGGCAACTGCGTCTGCCACTGGTGCCGTGCGGGATTTGAGCGCGATCACTTCGAACGCTGCGGTTTCACAGGTTTCTGGGTCTTCGGTCGGAAGCCCCATGCGCAGCGACACTTTCACACCACTGCGGGCAAGAAGGCCCGCCAGATCAGTAGCGCCTGTAAAGTCGTCGGCAATGCATCCTAGAACAACGCTCATTCTTGTCTCCGATTTCTGATAGAGTCTGGTGCCCAAATTCGTGATATGGACATGGTAGTTGCGTGTAAGTGGCGATTTTTGGTATCGGTACCAATAGTCGCGCTCAACGGGACAAGTCAAGAGTTCGGAGGCCATATTGGGGCAGGGAAAACCAACGCTCGTCGATGTTGCAGAGCAAGCAGGCGTAAGCAAAATGACCGCATCGCGCGCTCTTCGCGGCGAAAAAGGCGTATCCAAGAAAAGCCTTGAGAAGGTTAGAAATGCTGCGAAAGAGTTGGGTTACGTTGGAAATCCGCTCGCTATGTCGCTGTCCAATCAGTCGTCGAATCTGATTGGTGTGATTGTCCCGTCGATGTCTAACGTTGTTTTTCCCGAAGTACTGAGCGGCATCGCACAGGTGATTGAGGGCACCGGCCTGCAACCTGTGTTCGGCGTGACAGAATACGACCCCGCCCGCGAACACGAGACTATTCGCCAGATGCTTTCGTGGCGGCCCGCAGGATTGATTGTTGCCGGCGTGGATCAACCGTCCGAAACCCAAGCGCTCTTGCGTAGCGGTGGGGTGCCCGTGGTACAGATCATGGACACCGATGGCGATCCGATTGATAGCTGTGTTGGTATCTCGAATTTCGAGGCAGGCGCAGCGATCGCGCGGGCGTTGCTCGCTCGAGGTCGGAAAGTGTTCGGATATATCGGAGCGGTAGATGAACGGGCGGCAAAGCGTCTCGCGGGGTTTCAGCAGGAGCTTGAGGCGCAAGGTATTCATTTTCAGCAGGTTCTAACATCGAATTCCTCGTCTTCGATGATGTTGGGCAAGGACCTCACGCAACAGATTCTACGCGATCATCCGACGCTCGACTGTATCTATTATTCCAACGACGACATGGCCGCAGGTGGCGGGTTCGCTTGTATTGAATTGGGGTTGGAAATTCCTAAGGAATTGGCGCTCGTTGGGTTCAATGGTCTTGGATTTATCGAGGCCCTTCCATGCGAAATTGCAACGTCACGCTCGCCGCGCCGCGAAATCGGTCAGCGAGCCGCCGAGATGATCCTTGCGCGGTTGTATTCCCCAGAAGATCAGCCCTCGGAAACTGTTACCTTCGTTCCGGAGATTGAGCTTGGCACGCTTTGATTATGGTGTCAGATCAGTATAAGTAACATTGAAGAAATTGACACACCGCCGCAGGCGCCAACGAAAGTTAAACGATGCGATCCTCCAATTTGTTTCTGCCTCTTGCAACTTTGTTCGCACTCTCGACTGCTGCATATGGGCAGGCGCTTCCGGATACAGATACCGTGAAAATGGAAGGGACGGATTCACCCGTCGGTTTTAGTCAGGGCGGATTTGTTGTTGCCCCGATCCCGATCAAGAACCCTACCCTTGGCACAGGGCTGGCACTTGGCGGTGGTTATTTGTTCAATTTGGACGAAGAGTCAGCTTCTTCTTATCTCGGTCTTGGCGGGTTCAGAACGGATAACGGAAGTAGCGGTTACGGTATTTCCGGCGATGTTGCGTGGGACAAGAACCGTTGGAATTTGGGTCTAACACTGGGTGAAGTCGATATCTTCTATGACTACTACGTTGATGGGACTGACGGCGCGCGTATTCCACTAGAGCAAACAGGCAGAGCGCTGGATATGAACCTGAAATATGGCTTCACCTCGAACATTCTGGTTGGCGCCGAATTTGCGTACATTGAGAGTGATATTGCCGTCGATGGTCCGGGCCTTTTGCCGCCCATACCGCGCAAAGACTCTGATTTGACGATCTTCAAGTTTGGGCCGACGTTCCAATTGGATTATCGGGATGACACGATTTATCCAACTCGTGGTTCACACTTGGCGGTGAAATATTTGTACAGTCAGGTCGATACGCCAGTAAATACGCGTAACTACACCAAGGCCACGGCGAGGTTTGATTCCTATACTACGATTTTTGATGACGTTGTAATCGCTACCCGCGCTGCGGCCTGTAGCGTCGACGATAACGCTCCATTCTTTGATAAATGCGGATTGGGATCCGTTGACAGCTTTCGTGGGTTTCCGTTCGGCGCAGTTTTGGATAATGCGCTGTTGTCATTCCAGACAGAATTGCGCGGGCGCCTGAATGACCGTTTTGGATATGTGTTATTTGCCGGAGTCGGAGACGCAAAGCATGACTTTTCTAGCCTCTCATTGGACGAGGCTAAAACATCTGGCGGTTTAGGTCTGCGCGTCCGCTTATCCAAGAAATTCCCGATGGATTTCTCATTCGACGCCGTCCGCGCGAGTTCTGGGGACGATACGTATTACATCTACGTGGGACAGCGCTTCTAGCTGTGCGCTCCAAAGTGTTTCTCGCCACGGGCTGCGGATAGGGCGATCTGCTTCTGCCGTTCACGGAAACGCTCTTTGCGATCCTCGGACGTTGAGTCATAGCACTGGTGACAACTCACGCCGTCCTCATACTCGGGGCGCTTCGTATCCTCGGGGAGAATAGGTTGGCGGCAAGCATGACAGAGAAGATGCGGCCCTTCGACAAGCCCATGTCCGATGGATACGCGACCATCAAAGACGAAACATTCGCCTTCCCATGTGCTTTCTTCTTGTGGGACTTCCTCGAGGTATTTCAGGATGCCGCCTTTGAGGTGATAGACGTCCTCAACCCCTTGGCCAATAAGGTAGTTGGTTGATTTTTCACAACGAATCCCACCAGTACAGAACATCGCGACACGCTTGTTGTGAAAGCGGTCTTTGTTGGCTTCCCACCATGCGGGGAACTCTCCGAAACTCTTGGTCTCTGGATCAACTGCACCTTTGAACGTGCCGATAGCCACTTCATAGTCGTTCCGAGTATCAATCACGACAACGTCGTCTTGCGTGATGAGGTCGTTCCAGTCTTCGGGCGCAACATAATTTCCGACGTTCGCGGTTGGATCAACGTCGGGTTGACCCATTGTCACGATCTCTTTCTTGAGGCGCACTTTCATTCGACCGAATGGCATTTCGGATGCGGGGCTTTCCTTGTGCTCAAGCGTTGCGCATCCAGGAAGGGAGCGCAGGTGCGTCAGCAAACGATCAATTCCGGCACGCGGTCCTGCGACCGTGCCGTTGATCCCTTCTTGGGCAATGAGAAGCGAACCCTTTATTCCTTCCTTGTCACAAAGCGCAATAATTGGCGCCCGCAAAGAGTCGGGATCGGTGAAACGCGTGAAATGATATAGTGCTGCTACAACTGTCATAGGCCGCTAAATAAGCCCACAAAAGGGAGTCTGCAAGTGCAGCGGTTGACGCAGGCGGGCGCGCTGGCATACCAAGCTATCAAACGAAAGGAACCCGAGATGCGCCCTGCCAACGAAGCCCTTATTGTTATTGACGTTCAGAACGACTTTTGCCCCGAAGGGCGGCTTGCTGTCTCTGATGGTGACGCGATCGTGCCGCTTATCAATGAAATGCTAGGTTCCTTTCAAACGCGCGTCTTCACACAGGATTGGCATCCCGCTGGGCACTCGTCGTTTGCCACGTCACATGAAGGTAAAGTTCCATTTGATATGATCGAAATGCCCTATGGCCCACAGGTCCTCTGGCCTGATCATTGTGTTCAGGGCACGCGCGGTGCAGAATTTCATCGCGCGCTCAATTCTGATGCCGCCGATATGATTATTCGAAAGGGAATGAACCCTGACCTCGATAGCTACTCGGCCTTCTTTGAAAACGACCACAAAACACCGACAGGACTTGCTGGATATCTGGCAGCGCGCGGGGTGGATCATGTGCGGCTGGTGGGGCTGGCGACAGACTTCTGCGTGTACTATTCGGCGATGGACGCCGCTGCGCTTGGCTTGAATGTCGAGGTTGATCGCTCGGCCTGCCGTGCGATTGATCTGGATGGATCGCTGGCCGCCGCCGAGGATGCGATGCGTGATAATGGCGTAAAACTGCTCTAAGACAGTGAAACAATGGCGGTTTTGCGTGTAAATCGTAAAATTCGCCTTTGCGCCCCGTTCGTGCATGTCCTAAACCATAGGAAATCAAAAGGGGCCTTCTGATGGTCGATATTGCTTCGCGCGTTTATAACCACAAGTGGAAGATCGACCCGATCGTCCGCTCTATGATCGACACGGATTTTTATAAGCTTCTGATGTGCCAGTCGGTCTTTCGGAATGAGCCGAACGCGAATGTTACGTTCTCCCTGATTAACCGAAGCACCGATATTCGCCTCGCGGATGTCATCGACGAAGGCGAGCTGCGCGAACAGCTTGATCATATTCGTAGCCTGTCGCTGAGCCGTGGTGAAAGCACATGGCTGCGCGGTAATATGTTCTATGGCAAGCGCCAGATGTTCCGTTCGGATTTTATGGAGTGGTTCGAGAAGCTGCGTCTGCCTGACTATCACCTCGAAAAACGCGATGGTCAGTATGAGCTTACGTTTGAAGGCACGTGGCCCGAAGTAATGCTCTGGGAGGTTCCCGCGCTTTCAATCCTGATGGAATTGCGAAGCCGCGCTGTGATGGCCGATATGGGACGGTTCGAGCTTCAGGTCCTTTATGCACGCGCGATGACCAAAGTGTGGGAAAAAGTCGAACGCCTGCGGCCCGTTGAGGGGTTGCGGATTGCGGATTTCGGCACCCGTCGCCGTCATTCCTTTATGTGGCAAGACTGGTGTGTTCAGGCCATGCAAGAAGGATTGGGCGAGAAATTCGTTGGTACGTCCAATTGCCTGATTGCGATGCGCCGCGAAGTCGAGGCAATCGGCACGAATGCGCATGAACTGCCAATGGTTTCCTCCGCGCTTGCCAAGGATGACGAGGCGCTGCGCCTTGCGCCCTATAAGGTTCTGGCCGATTGGCACGAAGAGCACGAGGGCAACCTGCGCATTATCCTGCCCGATACATATGGAACCAAAGGCTTCCTCGCGGGCGCGCCGGATTGGCTGGCAAGCTGGACGGGCATACGTATCGACAGCGGTGATCCCGCCACGGGCGCCGAGATTGCCATCAAATGGTGGAAAGACCGCGGCGAGGATCCGACCCGCAAACTGGTGATTTTTTCGGACGGACTTGATGTCGAGAAAATCATCGAACTTCAGGCACAGTTCGCGGGTCGCGTGCGTGTCTCATTCGGTTGGGGCACGTTGCTGACGAACGATTTCCGCGGCTTGGTGGATGGCGACGGGCTTGCGCCGTTCTCGTTGGTTTGCAAAGCGGTCAGCGCGAATGGTCATCCAACGGTAAAACTATCGGATAACCCCGCCAAAGCGATGGGCCCTGCCGAGGAGGTTGAGCGCTATAAGCGCGTGTTTGGCGTCGGCGAGCAGGAAGAAATCGAAGTCGAGGTTTAATCGTCTGGCCGTACGCGGCCACGAAGGGCCTTAACCTGCCCGCGCTGCACTTTTCCTTCAACGCGGCGGCGTTTGCTCGCCAATGTAGGGCGGGTCTTGATGCGGCGTTTTGGGCGTTCGAGTGATGCAAGAATAAGCTCGGTCAGACGTTCGCGCGCGATCTCTCTGTTGCGGGCCTGACTGCGGGTATCTTCAACTCTGAAAATAATCGCGCCATCGAGTGTCCATTTGCGCCCCGCGAGTCGTTTCAGGCGGGCCTTTGCGTCGCTCGGGATATTGGGGCTTCGGGCTGCTTCGAAACGTAACTCAACGGCGGTAGAGACCTTGTTTACGTTCTGACCACCGGGTCCGGAGCTTCGGGAAAATGACTCTGAGAGCTCCCAATCCGCGAGCGAAATATTATCATTTATCCGCAACATCCGAGGTGTTTCCCTAGCTTAATAAGGGTTTCGTATCACAGAGGGGTAAAAACGGAAAGAGCTCTAGCGGATGTCGCTAGAGCTCCCCTCGAGAATTGGAGGTGGCTAGAGGGGCAACAGGGCCCCTAAGCCGGTGCGTGCTTAGAAGGATTGCCCCCTAAACAGTTCCCCGCTCGTGACCTTCGCCATCTGCTCCTGTTTCCCAATAATCATAGGCACCTCCTTTCAAGTTGTTTCGATACTTAGAAGCCTGCCACATATTTTGCGATTGTCAAAACTTTTTACGCAACATTTGGATGAAGTTTTGTGACAATGACGCGAAATGGAACCAGAGCGATTAATGCTAAGGCAAGTTTTACACACCAATCTGCGACCGCAAGCGACACCCAAAGCGGGACCACAGGACCAAAGCCAAGGAATGGCACGCTTTCCCACGCCCAGCTTATTGCGCTGTCGGCATTGGCACCGAAAATCGTAATCGCCGAGGAGAAGGCAATGGTGAAAAAGAGCGTGGTATCCACGACCGATCCGACCAAAGTCGATGCCAAAGGCGCGCGCCACCATTTCCCATCGCGGAAACGGTTGAAGATCGAGATATCCAGAAGTTGCGCCGTAAGGAAGGCAACCGCAGAGGCAACAGCGACCCTGAGCGAAACAAGCGGACCGAATTCACCGATGATCTGGCTTCCGATCAGCGAGCAAAGGATGCCCACAACAAAGCCGACGAACACAACGCGACGTGCCGCAGCAACGCCATAAACGCGGTTCATAATATCGGTGACAAGGAATGCGAGCGGGTAGGTGAAGGCGCCCCAAGTGAGCCAGTTCCCGAACAGGTATTGAACGAGGATGTTGCTGGCAACGACAATGGCCGCCATGGCGATAACGCCAGGAAGAATACGTTTCATTTTCTGATTCCGTTTTATCAAGGTAGCGGAGACTCGGCCCCACACCCTGTGGGACGCCTGCGACCTATCGAAAAGTTGGATGAATGGCAAGTTATTCTGTTAGAGCGTATTCCACGAGTTCGCTACGTAAGAAAAACTTGAAGTTGTCATCGGAAATCATTGAAAAGCGCAATTGGTTGTGCGCGTCACGCCAAACTGACAGTCCTTCAAGGTTACCATGCTCGCCATACTCGCTCTGCCAGAGGAGTTCTTCGTGTTGGATCCCGTTGCTCGAAAGTTCAAACCTGCGAATGCGATTTTTGAAGCCCGAGATCGGGCTAAACTTGCGCTCTAGCAGGTAGAGATGTTCGTCCGGACCAAAATCGGCACCAACAGGAAGGAACCCATCCGAGCGAGGAGCAGTTGCGAAGATTCCCCATTCCCTATCGAAACGATAAATTTCGAATGGCTGTGTGGAAGTATAGCGTCCTTCGGGTATCGCGAAAATCTGGCCCTGTTTGTTGATTGCCAGCGCCTCAAGCGCGCCGTTGTTCGCCATGTTTTTGAAGTTCTCATGGCGCGGGAGGGCGCGGGCGTTCTCATTGATATTGCCGAATGACCAGACGCGCGCCGGCCCCTCGAACGAAACGAAAATCTTCCCGTCACGATCAATTGCCAAGCCTTCGGAATCATTGCGGCCCTTGCCGATTTCCTGACCTTTGCCGCCCTTAATCTGGCTGGCGTGGGTAAATGACATTCGCGATACGACGTCACCATTGCGGATTAGGGCGCCAGTAAAGAACATACCCTTGTCCGAAATCGCGGTGAAAATCGTGCCGTCGTCATTCATCGAAAGCCCAGAGAACCCGCCTTGCGCAGGGTCTGTTCGATTGATTTTGAACGATCCGACGTATCGTACCTTATCTGCGCCGCTGGTTGCGAAGCCTTGTGAGAGAAAGCCCAAAAGGGCCGCCACCGCTATCGCGATGATAATACTTGAACGCATTGAGGAGGTAGATCCGAAAGTGTGAGCTCACGCCGTGGCGCGGGTGCTGGCGCATTTGGGTCGCGCGGTTTTGGTGGCGGTGGGTTTAGAATGTTGTTTACCCATTGCACCGCTTCATTACATCCGTCGCCCTGAGGTGGCGGTGCCTGATCTACGCAACCTTTCACACCTTTGGGGCAGGAAAGGCGCACATGGAAATGATAGTGATGCCCCCACCATGGGCGCACTTTTCTAAGCCACGCACGGCTGCCCTTTTCGTCCTTACACATCTGGACCTTGGCGCCGGGGAAAACAAAAATCCGCGCTACGCGCTTATCTTTGGCCGCCGCTTTGATGATGTTGTGATGCGCACGGGTCCAGCTTGAGTTAACAAAAGCGCCTTCGTTCTTGCGCATAGAGATGGATGAGAGATTTTCGCGATCCTGCCGCGACAGGCGCAGGTTCTGTGCGGGAAGCATCCAGATATCCGCGTCCAGCCCAACTTGGTGGCTGCGGTGACCAGACGTCATCGGACCGCCACGGGGCTGTGACATATCGCCAACATAGAGCCCGTTCCAGCCTGGTTGTCGTGCCGCCTCGCGCGACAGATCCTTTACGAAATCTACGGTCTCTGGATGTGCCCAGTTGCGGTTGCGCGAAAGGCGCATGGCCTGCCATGTGGCGCCAGTCTCTGGAAGTTGCTCTGCCCCTGCGAGGCATCCTTTGGCATAGCTCCCAAGCGCCACTGCTCTATGGTTGGAGCCGACCTTCTCGCGGCCAAATAGCGCGCGTGCCTCTGGTTGGGCAGAGAGGGTCACGGTAGTGGCGAGGGTGATGCAAATCGTCAAAACTGCTCGAAAAATCATGCGGTTTGATCTCCTTCGGGTTTTACCCAGAGTAACAGGATCAGGCCAATAAAGAAGAGTGCAATAAGGGGTGTAATACCAATCCGCGCATTTCCGCTCATGTCGGATGCAAGCGCAACAAGTGCTGGCGCAAGGAATGCGGTCGCTTTGCCAGAAAGTGCATAAAGTCCAAATGCTTCGGTTGCACGCGCGGGGTTCGTGTGGCGTACCATCATGGTTCGCGAGCTTGCTTGAAGGACCCCGCCAGCCGCGCCAATGACGCCACCGCAAACGAAAAATATCATATCAGGCGCGATCGAGTTCGGTGCAAAACTGAATCCGAACAAACTCTCGCGCGTCATGGAAACAACGACAATACAGACCGCCATGAGCAATATAATTGATGCCGCGATCACCGGTTTAGGGCCGATTTTCTCGTCAACGCGCCCGCCAATATAAGAGAATATCGCCGCTGTGACCGCTCCGACAATTCCGAATATACCGATCTGGATGATGGACCAATCCAACACGCCCTTGGCATAAATCGCCCCGAAGCCATAAAGCCCATTCAGTGCGTCGCGATAGAAGAGGCTGCTGGTTAGGAACGAAAAGAGGCTGTGCCGTGATGGAAGAGATTTGAGCGTTGCGGCGAGCGTGGCCAGCGCGGGCTTAATACCGCTAGAGCTGGTCGCGCTCGGCGTATCGCGCACCCACAGGAAAAAGGGGATCATCCCCAGGGTAAACCAAATTGCGGTAAACGGACCGACAAAACGCGTGCCCTCGCGCAAAGCTGGATCAAGCCCAAAGAGCGGCGAAATCCCAAGGAGGGTAACGCCCGTCGCATTTTCGGCAAAGAACAGCAGCATAATAAAGAGCGATAGAACGCCGCCCCAGTATCCAATCGCGAACCCCGTGCCCGAAATGCGCCCGATCTGGTCTTTGGGCGCGAGGGAAGGGAGGATCGAGTTCGTGAAAATGGTGGTGAATTCCATTCCGATAAACCCGATCCCAAACAGAATAAGGATTGTTGTCGTGTCAAAATCGTTTGGATTGGCAAGCCAAAGCCCCGCCGACCCGACAACATAGAAAGCCGAGAAAATCTTTATCCATAGCATCCGATTGCCCGAGCTATCGGCAACCGCGCCCAATACCGGTGCTGCGAACGCGATCACCAAGCCAGCAACCGCAAGGCCATAGCCCCAGAGCGCCTGAGCCTCAGCTTTGGCGCGCTGTGGTTCCATGCCCTCGGCGGTCAAGTTGTTAAAAACGATTTCCGCAAAGTAGGGGCCAAAGATGAACGTCAAAAGAAGTGTTGCATAGGGCTGGCTTGCCCAATCAAACAGCATCCATCCCCATATGCGTTTCTTTGCCGAAACACCTGCCATTGCTCAAACCTCAATCCCTGCCCTATGGAAGAGTGAATAGAGGTTTACTCAAAGTTGCAAGAATTTAGCTCGCTTCTTGCATGGGTGGCCAAGGCCGATTGCCTTCTGCCGCTATCCATTCTGCAATCCAGGATGGCATCTCGGGGCGCTCGGTTTCGATCTGCATTGCTTCTTTCACGCGAGCAAGATTGACGATGCCGTTCTTATCGGTGATTGCCGCGCGGAAAAGAGCGTGGCTGGTGCACTCGCCATTTCGCCACATGGATTGCTCAAGATAAATGAATCGATCATCCCAAGTGGTCATACGGCTTCGCATTTCGACACGCTGAAAGGCACGAACGCGGCGACGATAGCGCACGCTGCTCCCCGCAATCGTCAAACCCCAATTTTCGCGTTTGAGAGTGCCGATGAGACCCATGCGCGTGGCCAACGGAATACGACCCAAATCATAAAGAGAAAGCGTGCGCCCGTTGTTCAACTCAAACCAGAAGTCCAAATCCCACGGCCAGCAAATATGGTGCGAAACGTGATCCTCGCCTACTGTGATGGTAGGTGCGTTTCGAAACTTGAAGATTTCCTTGCCGAGGCGAAAAAACGGGTACATGTCAGTCTCCTTTACCTATTCCTTGGAGGGAAAGTGACGCATCGTCAATCGCGACGTGGCGGCAAACGTACTAAACTCTTGTCAGGAAAGGGTTCGAGCATTACTTGAAGAAAACAACTTAACAAGGTGCGCTTAATGTCTTCGCTCTATCAAATTCTAAATCTGCTGCTCGATGTCGTCTGGTTCATCATGATCGCGCATATCATCATGAGTTGGTTGATTAATTTTCAAGTACTGAACACACGCCAACCTCTCGTGGCGCAAATTTGGTATGGGTTGAACAGGTTGCTAGAGCCGATCTATTCGCGCATTCGCCAGTTTCTTCCTGATATGGGAGGGCTTGATCTGGCGCCGCTTATTGCGTTCATCGCGCTGATTGCCATTCGGATCATCCTTCAGAACAACGCGGCGTTTTTCTACTAGGGACACTTGCCCTGACCGATGGCGTGTGGGACTGTAACGCAACCAAAACAAGCAGTCTCACAGGCCATGAAAACCGCGAAAACGCTCTTATCAACGGTATTCGGATTCGATGAATTCCGGCCTGGTCAGGCTGAAATCGTCGAGGCTGTGACCAATGGGAAAAACACCCTCGCCATTATGCCGACCGGCGGGGGCAAATCGCTTTGCTTTCAATTACCCGCACTTGTGCGCGATGGCGTAACGGTTGTGATTTCGCCGCTTATTGCGCTCATGCGCGATCAGGTTCGCGCCTTGAAAGAAGCGGGCGTTGAGGCAGGAGCGCTCACATCCGGAAATACCGAAGAAGAAACCGCCGAGGTCTTTGACGCGCTTGATGCGGGGAGAATGAAACTTCTTTATATGGCGCCCGAGCGGCTCGCGAATTCGGGAACCCAGAACATGCTGCGCCGTGTCGGAGTCTCGATGATTGCGGTGGACGAAGCGCATTGCGTGTCCGCGTGGGGGCATGATTTCCGTCCGGATTACCTCCGCATCGGGGATTTGCGGCGGCTCTTGGACGTGCCACTCGCGGCCTTCACTGCCACCGCCGATCAGGAAACCCGTGATGAAATCATCGAGCGGCTGTTCGACGGGGTTGCTCCAGAAACGTTTCTACACGGATTTGACCGCCCGAATATTCATCTCGCATTCGAGGCCAAAGATGGCCCGCGTCGCCAGATCCTGAATTTCGCAGCGGCCAGAAAAGGACAAGCGGGAATAGTCTATTGTGCAAGTCGATCAAAAACCGAGGCGCTCGCGAACGCGCTTCGGGATGCTGGGCATCACGCGCTTCATTATCACGGCGGAATGGAAGCCGAGGATCGCCGTATTGTCGAAAACCGCTTTCAGCGCGAAGACGGCCTAATCGTAACGGCGACTGTCGCATTCGGGATGGGTATTGATAAGCCTGATATTCGTTGGGTTGCGCATGCCGATTTGCCCAAATCAATTGAGACCTACTATCAGGAAATTGGCCGCGCGGGTCGTGACGGCGCTCCTGCGGAAACGCTCACATTGTTTGGCGCGGATGATGTTCGCTTGCGTCGCACCCAAATCGACGAAGGAATGGCCCCACCAGAGCGCCGCGCCGCCGATCACGCGCGCCTCAACGCGCTACTTGGTTTGGCCGAGGCCCTACATTGCCGTCGTCAAAAACTACTTGCCTATTTTGGCGAGGAAAGCGCGCCCTGCGGTAAATGCGACCTCTGTGATAATAGCCCAGATATTTTTGATGGAACCGTCGCGGTTCGCAAGGCGCTCTCAGCAATCCTGCGCACTGGCGAGTATTTTGGTGCTGGGCATCTTATTGATATCCTGATGGGAACACGCAACAAGAAGGTTAGCGAAAAAGGGCATGACGCGCTGCCGACGTTTGGTGTGGGCAAGGAATACAGCAAGCGCGAGTGGCAGGCTATCTTCCGACAAATGATGGGGCATGATTTGATCCGTCCAGATTCCGAACGCTACGGCGCGCTTCGAATGACCGACGATGCCCGCCCGATTTTGCGTGATGAGGCAACGATAGAGTTGCGTCGGGATTTGATAACCAAAGCCGGTACATCGAAATCGCCCGCGATCAAACGGATGGTTTCTGACGAGGATGAGCCGCTCTTAAGCGCCCTCAAGGCAAAGCGCCGCGCCCTCGCCGAGGCTGCGCGCGTGCCTGCATATGTTGTATTCACTGATAAGACGCTAATCGAAATTGCCGAGACTCGTCCGCAGACACTTGATGATATGGCGCGCATTGGCGGTATCGGTGCCAAAAAACTCGAAACCTATGGAACAACATTCCTAGAGGTCGTCTTAGGCGCGACACCGCAAGATATGCATCCGCACCGTCGCAAACTCGCGGGGCGGCAGGCCGGTGATGTATTCGATAAGCTGGCCGAAGTTCAACTTCAGTTGGCGCGCGGCGAAACAGGTGTAGATAAATATTTGAGTTGCAGCACGTCTACTCTGCGTCAAATCGCGGAACGTCGACCGGATTCTATCGAAACAATTGAAAAACTGGCAGGAATGGGCACCGCCAAGGCCGAGCGGTTCGGGCGCGCCTTCCTTGAAGTTCTGAATGAGGAGTAGCAATGCTAACCGTTATTTCACCTGCGAAGCGTCTGAATTTCGATCCGATTGATGCGCCGCACAGCCTCCCAGATTTTCAGAGCGACGCTGTCTCACTTGCGAATACTGCACGGCGGCTTTCGGTGAAGAAGTTACAAGACTTGATGTCCATCAGCGAAGATTTGGCCAAGTTGAACGCAGAACGGTTCCGCGATTTTGCGCCCGAAGCTGAAACTGAGAGTGCAAAGCAGGCCGCCTATGCGTTTTCAGGCGATACGTACCTCGGCCTTGAGGCGGGGAGTTTGGATGGCGAGGAAGTAAATTTCGCGCAGAAACACCTACGGATTCTGTCCGGTCTCTATGGAGTGTTGCGACCGCTTGATATGATACAGCCATATCGCCTCGAAATGGGGAGCAGGCTGGCGACACGCCGGGGCAAGACATTATACGCGTATTGGGGTGACCGTATTTCGAATGCACTGAACGAGGCCGCCGAGCAGAGTAACAGCGAGATTCTGGTGAACTGTGCATCACAAGAGTACTTCGGTGCTGTGAAGCGAGAGGCTTTGAACCTTCGGGTTATCACGCCGCATTTCCTAGAAGAACGTGCGAACGGGCCCAAAGTCATTAGTTTTAGCGCCAAGAAAGCACGTGGTGCGATGGCGCGATTCATTATCCAAAATCGTCTGGCATCGCCTGATGCACTGCGAGATTTTGACGGCGGTGGTTTTCTGTTTGATGAGGAGCGGTCGACCGAGCTTGAACCCGTTTTCATCAAACCGATGGAGTAAGCTAGCTGGCACAGTGCTTCTCTATTTTGTCGAAGATCACGGCTTTGCGTAGCGGCTTTGTTGAATAATCGTCCAGACCAGCGGCGAGAATTTCCGCGCGGTCATCTGGCATCGCGTGCGCGGTCAGGGCAATAATCGGAACGCGCGGTAAGTTATCTCTTTGCTCCATTTCACGGATCGTGCGGGTGGCTTCTTTGCCATCCACCTCGGGCATGGAAATGTCCATAAAGATGATATCTGGCAGAAAGCTCAGATAATGCTCAATCGCCTCGCGCCCGTTATTGGCGAAGAGGCATTCGGCATTCAGCTCCTTGATCATCTTTTTGAAAACGAGCTGATTGGTGCGGTTATCTTCGGCAGCAAGGATGCGTAGTGGCGATTTTCGCGCGCTGGGCTGGGCTAGCGCTTCAGTGGTCTGTTCAGCGTCAAATATCTCGGCAATTGCGTTCAGAATATCGTCTCTTCGCAAGGGATGCTGAAGATTAGCGTTCGTATGTCTTGTCTCCGCTACAGCAGTGTTCGCTGAGGTAACTGTTAACTTTGGAAGCTCGGCATTCGTTCGTTCGACGACCTCTGATGCAGTAAATCCTGTGTAGCCAGAACCGATTACCAGTAGGTCCGCGTCGGTGTCGTCAATGGTATCCGCAGCGCGAGCGCGAACTCCGATTCCTGCTAGTTGATTTGCAATGATTTCATAAAGGGACGGATTGTCCTCAAATATACAGGCAGAGCTGATGCTCAGTCGTTTAGGTGCATTCGGTCCATTGGACGTAGTGGGAAGAGTAAGCGTTAGTTCAAAGCAAGAGCCCTTTCCGTATTCTGACATTACGCTAATCTTACCGCCCATCATTTCCACAAGGTGTTTCGTAATCGCCAGTCCAAGTCCTGTCCCTTCGAACTTGCGATTTCGGTCGTCCTCAACTTGGTTAAACTCACCGAAAATATACTCAATCATATCTGGCTGGATGCCTATTCCCGTGTCCTCAATGCTGATTTGAAGTTGGGTGCAATTACTCGCAACAATCGCTGCGCCGCTAACATTTACAATCACGTGACCCTGCGACGTGAATTTGACCGCGTTGCCGATTAGGTTGGTCAATATTTGACGAACACGCCCCGGATCGCCCAAGAAATGCGCCGGAAGATGTGGGTCGTAGTTCGCGATTAGGTCGATTCTCTTATCCTGCGCCGAAGGCTGAAGCAGCGTCATAACCTCGTGTAAATTGTGGTCCAAATCGAAGGGTACAGGATGAAGACTGAGCTTCTCAGCTTCAATTTTCGAGTAATCCAGAATGTCATTGATGATCACCAAGAGCGCCTCGCCGGAGTGCTTGATGGTGTTGATGTAAAGCTTCTGTTCCTCTGAAAGCGGTGTGTCCGCCAATATATCCGCCATGCCGACGACGCCGTTCATCGGAGTTCGAATTTCGTGGCTCATATTCGCGAGGAACGCCGATTTTGCGCGATTTGCGGTTTCCGCTTTACGGCGCGCCTCTTTTAGCTTGGCTTCGTACTTGATTGTATCGGTGATGTTGAGCGCGAGCGAAACGGTGTCTCCGCCATCGGCGCGGCGGTCAATGAGGCGGATGAACTGGTTATTCCAGAGGCGCACGGTTAGCGGTTCAAGATCGTCCGATTGCCAGCGCTTCAACATTTCATTTTGCCAGTCACCTCGGGAAAGTTCGCCAGTATCTACAATGCCTTCTTCGCAGAGTAGTTCCAACAGTCGAGCATAGGATGCGCCTGTTTGCACTTCTTCGAGGCCGTCAAATGCAGAGAGGTACGCTTTATTGGCGGAGACCAGGCGGTTGTTTATATCAAAGACTGCGAAGCCATCCTGAATCGTTTCGATAGAATTCCAAAGGCGACGCTCGGCGATTTGGACTTTGGTTTCGGCTGTACGCAGATCAGACAGTACCTGATGTTTTTCGCTGGCGAGAGTTGCGGCCGCTTTGCGTACATCTTTGACTTCTTTTCGTTTTTCGACGATTTGGTCGGAAAGCGTTCGCGCGTGATCCCCCAAACGGGAGTTCGCACGGAAGAGTTCCGATTGCTTCTGTTCAAGCAATCGCTCCGCAGCGAGGCGCGCACGTCGCTCCTGCGCAAGTTTGTTCGCAATGTTCATTTTCAGCCAGCCTTAAGCAGCACACCTGCGCGAGTGTGCGCGATTCTCGTAAAGAGTTTCTTAAAGATAAAAATGTAAGGTGATTGGCAGCCTGAGAGAGTGGATTTAAAGAGGGGATTGTGCAAACCTTCGGAAGTTATTGATTTTTGGGGTTCGCAAATGCGCAGTATTTTTCTCGCGATCATTGTTTCATTCACTTCGTCACTGGCAATTGCGCAAGAGGGTGTGCCAGATCGGCGGTTTTCAACCACGCGAGATCTGGATTTCTACGGCTCGGATCTACAGTCCATTTTTGATACGACGTTTGAGATTTGCCAGCGCACGTGCCTTGCCGATGCTCAGTGCAAGGCGTTTACATTTAATCGAAACTCCAACGCGTGTTTTACGAAGAAAAACGTCGAAAATACCGTGGCTTATGTCGGGGCGCTGTCGGGTCGGATCTGGGAAAGTGATTCCGCCGTTGTGGCAAAGGGTAAGGCAAATATTTCGGAGTTGGACTTTATCCCTGCCGCTCTTCGCAAAGGGTCGTATGAACTTGCCGAAAACCTTGGTCGTTACCACTATGCGGGAGAGTGGACAGCGGAGAATTTGCTTGCCGTCGCGCGGGATAAGAAAAACGAAGGTGATATCATCAATTCGCTTCATTATGTTGGCGCGGCACTCACGTTAACCGACGCACCTGACCCGTGGATGGAATACGCGGACCTCGCGCGGGTCGTGAAATTCGACAACTCTTCGACTCAGCGGACCTATCGCCGCCGTGCGATTGAAGCTTCGATAAACGCGTATGTTCGTGCAGGAAATGACGCGCAAAAGTTGAGCGCGCTTTATGCGATGGCGCAGGCATTAGAAGCAAATGATCGTGGACGATTGATGATTCCGGCGCTCGTACTTTCCCAAAGTATTTCACCGCGAGATGAAGCCGCAAATTTGTTGTTAGACGCGATCGGGAAATACGGGTTTCGCATTACCAACCATGATATCGAGAGCGATCTGGCAGCACCCCGAATTTGCGCCGAATTCTCGGAGGAGTTGATTGCAGCAGGAGAAGATTACACTCCGTTCGTTAAGATGCCGCGAAGCGGGCTGGCGGTTGAGGTCGAGCAGAATCGTTTGTGTATTTCGGGGCTAACCCACGGAGAACGAGAGCGCTTTGTCTTCCGCAAAGGGCTTCCTGCTGCCAACGGCGAGAAACTCCTCAAAGACATTGAAATCACAGGATATGTGCGCGACCGAATTGCAAGCGTTCGGTTCCAAAGTCGTGCGTATGTACTTCCGAAAACCCAAGAAATTGCGCTGCCGATTGAGTCGGTGAATGTTTCGAAAGTTAATCTCACTCTGCGTCGCGTTTCAGATCGCAACTTATTACGCGCGATCCAAGAAAGCTATTTCGGCCGGCCGATGTCTACATGGTCGGAGGAGGCCTTCGCAAATGAACTTGCAGAGGATGTGTGGACGGGCATTGGCGAACTAAATCAGAATTTGAACCAAGACGTTACAACGCGCCTCCCTCTAAAGGAGGCATTGCGCGATCAGCCCGCTGGCATCTATGCGCTCAAGGCGGAGATCCCAGGCGCTGACCCATATGAAAGCACGCCGGCAACGCAGTGGTTCGTGCTGTCTGACCTCGGGATTTCCACAGCGAGCGGAGTGGACGGATTACATGTTTTTGTCCGTAGCCTCGCGAGTGCTGATGTGAAATCTGGAACCAAGGTTACGCTTCTTTCAGAGGCCAACTCGGTCCTTGGCGAAGCGACAACTGATGCGCAAGGCTATGCGCATTTTCCCTCAGGAGTAACGCTTGGGCGCGGCGGACGTGCACCCGCGTTGATCACTGTAGAGGATGGCGGCGAGGATATTGCATTTCTTTCGCTTCGTGATGCTGGATTTGATCTATCGGATCGTGGTGTAGAAGGGCGCGCGCCTGCTGGGCCGATTGATGTATTTTTGACGACCGATCGTGGCGCCTATCGCCCCGGAGAAACGGTGAACGCCACGGCGCTTCTGCGCGATCCAGATACCGTTGCGATTGAGGGATTGCCGATCACCGCGATCGTCAAACGGCCAGACGGTGTTGAATATACGCGCATGGTTTCAACGGACTCTGAGATGGGTGGGCACGTGTTTGCATTGCCGGTATCTGCCTCTGCGCCGCTAGGGAAATGGACCCTAGCGCTTTATGCTGATCCCGAAGCGGAGGCGCTGGCATCGCAGTCTTTCCTGGTTGAAGATTTCTTGCCCGAACGTATCGACTACACTTGGAACTTTGGCGACAAGCCGCTGCGCCCAGGCAAGCAGGCAAAGATAGATTTCTCGGTCAACTATCTATTTGGCTCCCCTGCGGAAGGTCTGAAAGTTGCAGGTTCTGTCGCCCTAAAAGCTGCGGATGGATTGGCCAACTTCCCGAACTACAAATTTGGTCGCTACGATGAACCGTTCGAAGTAATCCGCAGCTATTTTGATGCAGATTTGACGAACTCAGAGGGCGAAACCCGCGCGGAATTTGCGCTTCCGGTGACTGGGCACGTTAACCGCCCCGTCGAAGCGGATTTCGTTTTTACCGCTACGGAGGGATCAGGGCGCCCAGTCGAGCGGCGCGAAACGCGCCAACTTGATCTGGCGGGTCCATTGATTGGCATCAAGCCGCTCTTTGACGGTGTCGCCGCCGAAGGAGCAGACGCACAATTTGAGATTATTGCTCTGAATCGAAATCAGAAGCCGCGCTCGATGGAGGTGGTTTATGCTATAAACAGGGTTACAACGACCTATCAATGGTACGAGCAATACGGCAACTGGAATTACGAGCCAATTACGCGCCGAACACGTGTGGATTCTGGGGAGCTTAAGCTATCGGATGGCCCTGCACAGATCAGCACTCCTGTTGAATGGGGGCATTATGAGTTGATTGTCGAACGGGCGAATGGCGAGCCCCTTGCGACCTCTGTGGATTTCTATTCTGGTTGGTATGTACCAGCCGATGTCACCGCCACTCCCGATGTACTGGACGTGTCATTGGACAAGCCGGCCTATCGCCCAGGAGATACCGCGACGCTGCGGGTCGTGCCTCGATATGCGGGTAAAGCACTCGTTTCTGTGATGTCCAATCGGTTGATCGACATGAAAACAATTGATGTTGTGGAGGGCGAGAATCTCGTTGAACTTCCAGTGACGGAGGAGTGGGGCGGAGGAGCATATGTGACGGCGAGTGTCATTCGCCCGATGGACGCGGCCGCAATGCATAATCCAGCCCGCGCTCTGGGCCTGTCCTATGCGCCGGTCGACCCAGAAGATCGCGTCTTGAAGGCCGCGTTCACTACGCCAGTCGAAGTCGCCCCGCGCGGCCCATTGGATGTTTCGCTTAAGGTGGACGGGGCAGACGACGAGACATATGTGACAATCGCCGCGATTGACGTTGGCATCCTTAACCTCACGGGTTTCGAAGCTCCGAGCGCCTCGGGCTATTATTTTGGTCAGCGGCGGCTCGGGATGGGGCTTCGGGATGTATATGGACGGCTGATCGACGGAATGATCGGCGCGATGGGCGCCGTGCGCTCGGGCGGAGATAGTGCGCAAAATACAACGTTGAACGCGCCGCCGCCGACTGAGGAGTTGGTCGCGTATTTCGCTGGCCCATTCAAAGTTGGCACGGACGGAACCGCTCAGACGACATTTGATCTACCCTCCTTTAATGGCACTGTACGATTGATGGCGGTCGCATGGAATAAGACCTCCGTGGGCGAAGCGTCGGCGGACATAAACGTCAGCGATCCAGTGGTGCTAACGGCGACGGTGCCTCGCTTCATGACTCCCGGCGATATATCCCAGATGCAACTGGAAATAGTGCATGCGAAAGGGCCAGTAGGAAATGTCGGGATAAAGGTGGCCTCCGACGGCATTAGTATCGATGCGACAAGTTTGCCAAACGAATTAGAGTTGGTGGAGGGCGGAACCTTGCGTCAGGTCTTGCCTATAAGGGCCAAGGGAACTGGTGTTCAAGAGGTTAACATTGTCCTAACCACGCCCGACGGCTCCGAGCTCACCAAGTCGCTGAAGATTCCGGTTTCCATTAATGACCCCGAAGTGATGCGCACCAGTCGGTTTGAGCTAGAAGATGGCAAGTCTTTTCTTCTGAATGCCGATGCCTTTACTGGCCTGCGCGCGGGGACCGGACACGCGACACTTTCGGCGGGGCCGTTGGGGCGCTTGGATGCGCCGGGCTTGCTGATGGCTTTGGATCGTTACCCCTATGGATGTACAGAGCAAGTAACCTCTCGCGCGCTGCCGCTACTATACCTGAGCAGCGTTGCTGATGCGATGGATCTCGACACTGCGGCGGGGCTTGAAAAACGCATAGATCAAGCAATCACGTTGGTTCTGTCCAATCAAACTCCAGAGGGATCATTTGGCCTTTGGCGTCCAGAAAACGGTTACCTGTGGCTCGATGCATACGTGACCGATTTCCTATCGCGTGCCCGAGCATCAGGGCGAGTCGTACCCGATATCGCGTTTCGCTCCGCGCTCGACAATCTTCGCAATCAGGTGAATTACACCTCGGACTTTGATCGTGGAGGAGAGGACTTGGCCTATGCGCTCTTGGTTCTTGCACGAGAAGGCGCGGCGGCGATGGGGGACCTTCGTTATTATGCGGACGTGAAAGGAGATGCCTTCGCAACTCCTTTGGCCCAAGCGCAAATTGGCGCGGCCCTCGCGAGCTATGGTGATCAAACCCGCGCGGATCGTATGTTCAAGAAGGCAGCGCAAGCTTTGAATGGTTTGCAATCTGATGCGGACGAACGGATTTGGCGTTCGGATTACGGCACTAACCTGCGAGACGCCGCGGCGATCCTAACCCTCGCGGTTGAGGCAGGGACATCCGTGATCGGTCGTGAAGCGCTTGCCGATCAAATAGCGCCGCAAGGTCAGAGTTATCGGTCAACACAGGAAAACGCTTGGACACTTATGGCCGCAAATGCGCTGTTGGATGACACGTCTCTATCTGGGTTCACAGTGGATGGCGCGAAGCTAATGGGGCCACTCGTGCAGCTATTCGATGCACAGACCGAAGGGAAAACAGTCGACATTCGCAACGACACAGGCAGGTCGCAGACAGTGACGCTTACGACGTTCGGTGTTCCCGATACGCCGCAAGCTGCGAGCGGAAACGGTTATTCGATTGAGCGGAGCTATTTCACCACCGATGGCGAACAAGTCGATTTGTCAGAAGTGGCGGCGGGCACACGCCTCGTGACAGTCTTGCGCGTAGAGCCATTTGGGAATTCAGAGGCACGACTGATGGTTGCTGATCCACTTCCCGCAGGGTTTGAGATCGAGAATCCATCGCTTCTGCAGAACGGAGATGTCAAAACTCTCGATTGGCTCGATCTGGATGTTGAGGTGCGCAACGCGGAGTATCGGCATGATCGCTTCCTTGCGGCTGTTGACTGGCGCTCGGACGAGGCCTTTACGCTGGCTTATCTGGTTCGTGCCATTTCGCCAGGCGACTATCACCATCCCGCGGCGAGCGTCGAAGATATGTATCGTCCACAGTTCCGCGCCCTCACCGATGCAGGGCGTGTACAGATCGTGAAATGATGTCGCGCTGGATAACTTGGCGCGCTCTGGTTTTTGTTGCCGTGTTCCTATTGTTCGCCGCGACATTGCGAGATCGCTTTGATCAATGGATAGCGGAAACGGACTTGCCGCCGCTCATTCAGGAAACATCGGTTGAAGTGCTGGGCCGCAACGGTGCGCTGCTTCGGGCCTACACGGTCGCCGATGGTCGATGGCGGCTGAAGGCGACGCTGGATCATGTTGATCCTCGTTATCTTGAGATGTTGATCGCCTTTGAGGATAAACGGTTCTATGGCCACAATGGTGTCGATCCCCTTGCGATGCTGCGCGCGGCGGCACAGGCCGTCTGGAACGGCCGGATTGTCTCTGGTGCATCGACCCTAACCATGCAGGTTGCGCGGCTTTTGGAAGATGGCAGTACAGGCCGCTGGGAGGGCAAGTTTCGCCAGATTAGGGTCGCATTGGCACTCGAGCGCCAGTTGAGCAAAGAGGAAATCCTGACACTATATGTTAATCGCGCTCCCTTTGGTGGCAACCTAGAGGGCGTGCGCGCCGCGAGCCGTGCCTATTTTGACAAGCCAGCAACTCGGTTGACCACTGCCCAAGCGGCGCTGCTTGTGGCTATCCCCCAATCGCCAGAGCGGCGGCGCCCTGACCTTCATAGCGGTGAGGTACAGGCGGCACGTGAACGTGTTCTTGACCGGTTGGTTGACGGCAAACTCCTTACAACAGAGGAGGCTGAAGTCGCTAAATTAGGCTCTATTCCACATCAAAGGTACGGTTTCCCAAAATTGGCTCCGCACCTTTCTGATCGTGCAGTTGCGACGATCCCACTCTTGGAAGCCCACTCATTAACAATTGATTCACGCTTGCAACAACAGCTTGAAGCGCTCGCCCAATCTGCGCTGCGTGGTCAAAATTTGTCGATGCAGGTGGCAATCCTGCTCGCGGACCACAGAACAGGCGAAATCCTCGCATGGGTTGGCTCTGAAGCGTATGAAAACTCAAACAGGCGCGGATTTGTCGACATGACGCAAGCGCTTCGTTCTCCGGGGTCGACGCTCAAGCCATTGGTCTATGGTTTAGCTTTTGATCAGGGCCTCGCTCACCCCGAGACATTGATTGACGATCGGCCAACGGCGTTTGGTGCGTATTTCCCGCAGAATTTCGATGGCGTATTCCGTGGAACACTGCCGATACGCAAAGCGCTTCAATTGTCTCTAAATATCCCTGTTGTTTCAGTTACCGAGGCGCTCGGTCCTGCGCAGCTAGTTGCGGGCTTGAAACGGGCGGGAATAGAGCCTGTTATTCCAGGCGGACAACCTGGGTTGGCGGTGGCATTAGGCGGCGTTGGGGTCACATTGATGGATTTGGTTACTCTATATGCCGGCCTTGCCGAAAGTGGGCAAACCCGCGAGTTGTACTGGCGGCAAGGCGAGGCTCCAGAGCGTAACGGGCACCGATTTTTGTCTGAAAAGTCGGCATGGTATGTTGGCGATATCTTGTCTGATGTGCCGCCACCGTTGAACGCACCTGCGGGTCGATTGGCTTACAAAACGGGCACAAGTTATGGTCACCGCGATGCTTGGGCGATTGGATATGACGGGCGATATGTTGCGGGAGTTTGGATGGGGCGGGCGGACGGAACGTCGGTGCCCGGAGCATTTGGCGGGGAGTTGGCCGCGCCGATTTTGTTTGAAGCTTTCGCCCGATTGAACAAGCCACCAGTGCCGCTCTCGCCGCCGCCAGCGGCTGCGTTAACGGTTGCGCATTCGGAACTTCCGACGCCATTGAAATACTTCAAAGCCCGCGATGCAGCGTTTGAGGAGCCCGCAGGAGGCCCAGAGCTGGCATTTCCGCCAGATGGCGCCGCGTTGCAGGGAATGGATATATTCGTGGCCAAAGTGCGCGACGGAGAAGCGCCGTTCACTTGGCTCTTAAATGGTGCCCCCGTCCGCATTCAGGAGCGGGCGAGGGAAGTGGAACTTCCGAATCCGAGTAAGGGATTTGTAACCCTTTCGGTGATTGATGCGCAGGGGCGCTCGGCGCGCTCCGAGGTGTTTGTGCAGTAATTAGAGACGTTCAATCGCCAATGCGATGCCCTGACCGCCGCCGATGCACATCGTGATCAAGCCCAATTTCCCACCCGTCCGCTCAAGCTCATAGAGCGTTTTCACAGTGAGGATCGCGCCTGTCGCGCCAACGGGATGGCCAAGAGCAATCGCCCCGCCATTCGGGTTGATAATCGACGGATCCATGCCCAACTCCTTGGCCACGGCAAGCGCCTGCGAGGCGAAGGCCTCGTTGCTCTCGATAACATCAAAATCCGAAATCGACAGACCCGTTTTCGCGAGAAGGTTTCTCACCGCTGGAATAGGGCCGATACCCATCACCTCTGGTCGAACCCCCGCAAGCCCATAGCCCAAGACACGCGCACGTGCCGTTGCGCCAGCCGCTTTGGCAGCAGAAGCCCGCGCAAAAACGAGCGCAGCCGCGCCGTCGTTGATACCGGAGGCGTTTCCAGCCGTAACAGAGCCTTGTTTTTCAAAAGCGGGCCGAAGTTCGGCGAGCGCTTCTGCTGTCGTGGCGCGCGGGTGCTCGTCGGTTGCGAACTGTACGGTATCGCGGCGCTGCTTGATTTCGACTGGAACGATTTGATCCTTGAAGTAGCCTTTCTCGATTGCGTGCGCGGCTTTCTGTTGGCTTTCGAGCGCGAAAGCATCTTGTTCTTCCCGCGTGATATTATGCTCACGCGACACGTTTTCGGCGGTAACACCCATGTGCCCCGTGCCAAATGGGCAGTTAAGCGTGCCGAGCATCATGTCTTGCACGTTCGCATCTCCCATCTTAACGCCCCATCGTGCGCTTGGCATGATGTAGGGAGCGCGGCTCATGCTTTCGGCGCCTCCTGCGAGGGCAAAGTCGCAATCGCCCAGCATTAGAGACTGAATTGCGGAAACTTGCGCCTGCGCGCCAGACCCGCAGAGACGGTTTACATTCATCGCGGGCGTTTCATCGGGGATGCCTGCTTGCCGCGCAGCAACGCGCGAAAGGTACATGTCTTTTGGCTCGGTGTTGATCACGTTTCCAAAGACAACGTTCCCGATTTTCTCAGGAGTGATGCCCGCGCGCGTGATGGCTTCTTTTGCGACGATGGTCGCGAGTTCGGTCGGTGGTACGCTCGCAAGGCTCTTGCCAAAACTGCCGATTGCGGTGCGTGCGCCGCTTAGAATTACGATGTCTTCCATGGCTCTCTCCTATTGTTCGGAGAGAGTTTAGCAGGCTGATTTGACGGACATAGTATTACGTCACGTTCTGCACAACTTAGGGGCTAGCGCTTGAATGCATGCTTTTCGGGGAGTGTCGCGGGGACGGCGCTCACGGGGATTTCGGTGCGCCCAGTGTCGGTCAGCTTCATGGCCGTGCGCCCTTCAAAGACGGCCGCGGTGAGCGATTTACCGTAGGCCGCCGAACTATCGAGGTTCACGCGATTAGGATAGCGCGTGGCATAGTTGAGCGCAGTATGCCCGTGCACAACCAAAGGGCCATGATCAACGTTACTGTCCAGAAACCCCTCGCGTATCCAAACGAGATCATCCTCGTGCTGGTCTGTGATGGACACGTTCGGACGGATGCCTGCATGCACAAACAGCAGTTCGCCGCGCGAAAATGAAGTGGGCCGTTCGCCTATGAAATCGAGATGCTCTTGCGGCACTTTGGTCCGTGCTTCGGCGTGGACTTCGCCATAGCGCCGCTTGTCATTTACGTTAACGCCATAGGAGCCGAGCGTTTCGGAACCCCCAAGACGATAGTGAAGCCAGTCGAGTCCGATAAACAAATGCGGGTCTGCGCGCGACGCCTCCTCGAGAAACCAGAGGAACATACGGTCGTGATTGCCCTTAAGGACGACCCAGTTCTCCCCAGCGGATATGCCATCCATCAGGTATTGAACGACGCCTTTACTGTCGGGACCACGATCGACCAGATCGCCGAGGTGAACAATCGGCGCGTCAGAGTCATCTACGCGTTTACGATCCGCGTCGATTTGCGCGTGAGCGCGGCGGAGCATGTCGATTTGGCCGTGAATATCGCCGATAGCATAGGTACGCATAGTGTTCCTTTGGTTCGCCGGTCCAAGACCAGATTTAAAAACGACAAAAGATCCGCCAGATAAACCGGCGGACCTCCTGTGGAATTCTAGGTGCCCGTGGGCCTAGGCGACATCAAATTCCAATGGCTTCACCGACTGGAACAAGCCCGTCTCGGTGAGTTTAGCAAGCGTGGAGTCGGCAACTTTGCCATCCACATAAAGAAGCGCAATCGCGTCGCCACCCTGATCCGCGCGGCCCAAGGTAAAGTTCGCGATGTTGACGCCGTTCGTGCCCAAAACACCACCCAGCGTACCGATAATGCCCGGAACGTCTTTGTTGGTTGTATAGAGCATGTGCTTGCCGATTTCGGCGTCGATGTTGATGCCTTTGATCTGGATAAAGCGTGGCTTGCCATCGCTAAAGACCGTACCGGCAATGGAGCGGGTGCGCTCTGGTGTCACGATTGTTAGCTTGATGTAGGCATCGAACGCACCGGACTTTTCCTGCGTTGTTTTGCTGATCTTGATCCCGCGATCTTTGGCGATCACAGGGGCCGAGACCATGTTCACATCAGGGTTAGTCGATTGCATGATGCCCGCAACCGCCGCACACTCAAGCGCTGCAAGGTTCATTTTTGAAACCGCGCCATCATATGTGATGTTGATTGCGGTGATCGGCTCGTCTGTGAGTTGGCCGATGAAGGCACCGAGATGCTCGGCCAGTTTGACCCATGGGCCCATAACTTTGGCTTCTTCGGCTGTTACCGACGGCATGTTCAACGCATTGGTGACTGCACCTGTCAAAAGGTAGTCCGACATTTGCTCTGCCACTTGAACGGCAACGTTTTCCTGTGCCTCGGTGGTCGATGCGCCGAGGTGCGGAGTGCAAACCACGTTGGGAAGGTTGAAAAGCGGGCTGTCCTGAGCGGGCTCTACTTCGAATACGTCGAATGCGGCGCCTGCGACATAACCGGATTTCAGGGCTTCGGCAAGGTCAGCTTCGATAACGAGGCCGCCGCGCGCACAGTTGATGATCCGAACGCCTTTTTTCATCTTTGCAATCGTTTCGGCATTGATCATACCGCGTGTCGCATCTGTTGCGGGAACGTGAAGCGTGATGAAATCGGCACGGGCGAGCAGCTCGTCAAGCTCGACCTTGGTTACGCCAAGTTTCGCAGCGCGTTCCTCGGAGAGATAGGGGTCATACGCGATGACCTTCATCTTGAGGCCAACAGCGCGTTCACAAACGATGCCGCCGATGTTGCCTGCGCCGATAACACCAAGGGTTTTGTTCGTGAGTTCAACACCCATGAACTTGGATTTTTCCCACTTGCCAGCGTGCGTACTCGCGGAGGCTTCTGGGATTTGGCGAGCGACGGCGAACATCATTGCGATGGCGTGCTCGGCAGTTGTGATCATGTTGCCGAACGGCGTGTTCATGACGATCACACCCTTTTTCGAAGCGGCGGGGATGTCCACGTTGTCCACACCGATACCTGCGCGCGCGACGACCTTGAGGTTGTCAGCGTTGCCAAGGATTTTTTCGGTTACCTTCGTTGCGGAACGAATGGCGAGGCCGTCGTAATCTTTGATCTTTTCAAAGAGCGCGTCTTTGTCTTTGCCAAGGTTAGGCTCGAAATCTACTTCGATGCCACGGTCGCGGAAAATTTGTACAGCGCTTTCGCTGAGTTTGTCGGATACGAGAACTCTAGGTGCCATGGTGGCCTCCTCAAAAAGTTTGAATGGGGGAGTGAAGGGCGGCATTGCGCCCTCCGGAATTTATTGTGCTTCGATCTCGGCGTTAAACGCCCAATCAAGCCAAGGCATAAGCGCCGCCACATCGGATGATTCAATCGTACCACCGCACCAGATCCGAAGGCCCGCAGGCGCATCGCGATAAGCCCCAATATCCAGCGCAACGCCTTCGTTCTCGAGGCGCTTGGCCACCGCTTTGGCAAAAGCCGCGCCGTCTTGGATGCGGTCATCGGTGAATTTTACGCAAACCGAAGTGGTCGAGCGAATAGCAGGGTCGGCAGCGAGGAACTCGATCCAGTCGTGCGCTTCCACAAACTTTGTGACTTCTGCGGTATTGGCGTCGGCGCGGGCGATCAAACCTTTGAGACCGCCTTGTTCCTTTGCCCAATTCAGCGCAACAAGATAATCCTCAACGCAGAGCATCGAAGGCGTGTTGATCGTCGCACCAGAGAAAATACCGTCGATCAGTTTGCCACCTTTGGTGAGGCGGAAAATCTTGGGAAGCGGCCAAGCTGGCGTATAGCTCTCAAGGCGCTCAACGGCGCGCGGGCTAAGGATGAGCATCCCGTGCGCTGCTTCGCCGCCAAGAACTTTTTGCCAGCTAAACGTTGTGACATCGAGCTTGTCCCACGGCAAATCCATCGCGAATGCGGCCGAAGTCGCGTCGCAGATTGTTAGGCCCTTGCGGTCCGCAGGGATCGCATCGCCGTTCGGCATCCGAACGCCCGAAGTGGTGCCGTTCCATGTGAAGACAACATCTTTGTTGTAATCCACAGCTGTCATATCAACGATTTCGCCATAGTCGGCGGTGCGCACGTTGGCTTCGATCTTGAGTTGTTTAACAACATCGGTGACCCAGCCAGCACCAAAGGATTCCCACGCAATCATTTCCGCAGGACGTTCGCCGAGAAGGGACCACATCGCCATCTCCATCGCGCCAGTATCAGAGGCGGGGACGATGCCGATTTTGTAATCTGAAGGGATGCCAAGGACTTCGCGAGTAGTTTCGATCGCATCCTTGAGTTTCGCTTTCCCGACTGCGGCACGGTGCGAGCGGCCCAAAGGCGCGTCAGCAAGTGCATCTAATGTCCAGGAAGCAGGTTTGGCGCATGGGCCAGAAGAAAAACGCGGATTGGCCGGACGCGTGGCCGGGGTATTAGTAACCATTGATGGTATCCTCACAGATATATGCCCTTCGTTGGGGAAGGGTGTCCCACCTGCCGAGATAGAGAGGTTCCAAGGGTGGCGCAAGCCGCAAAATTGCGTTAACTCGCGCTGTAAGTCATCTTTCGTAATAATCCCGTTCACTATCGGAAACTTTCATGTACATCGCCACGCTTCTCACCAATCCGGCTGCGCCCAATCTTTCACGCGAAATTGTTGAATCCCTAAGGAACGCTTGGGGTGGCGGCGATGCTATCTGGCTTGCGGTCGGCGAGGCCGCGGAGTTCTCGCTAGGCGAAATGCCGGAGAACCGCTGGGATGTTTGGCAGGATTTGCAGGAAATCGGTGTCGATCTGATAGTTCAGCCACGCGAGAATCGCGCAAAGAAAATGCTCTTGGCTGATATGGATAGCACCATGATTCGTCAGGAATGCATCGATGAGTTGGCGGATGAGGCTGGCGTTGGCCCGAGGGTCGCTGACATTACGGCGCGAGCGATGAATGGCGAGTTGGACTTTGATGGCGCATTGCGTGAGCGCGTTGGTCTTCTTAAGGGGTTGGACGAGAGCATGATTGATCACGTCCTAAATACGCGTATCGAATTGATGCCAGGCGGTAAGGCGCTCTTGGCAACGATGAAGAAGAACGGAGCCTATGCGGCGCTTGTGTCCGGTGGGTTTACAGCGTTCACGGCGAAGGTCGCGGCACTTTTGGGGTTCGATGAAAACCGTGCGAACACACTCATCATAGAAAACGGCAAGCTAAGCGGTGAAGTTGGAATGCCAATTCTTGGCCGTCAGGCCAAGGTAGATGCGCTGGAGCAAATCACGGCGCGTTTGGGCATCTCGGAACAGGACGTCCTTGCGGTTGGTGACGGTGCAAACGACTTGGGAATGCTGGGCCGTGCGGGTTCGGGTGTAGCGCTCCATGCCAAACCAAGTGTTGCTGCAGAGTGTGAAATTCGGATCAATCACGGCGACCTGACGGCGTTGTTGTATATCCAAGGGTACGCCCAATCCGAGTTCGCGAGTGTTTGAGGTCACATATGACATTCTCGCGCTGCTGATCCTTGCGGGGTTCTTCGCGGGATTTATTGACGCGATTGCAGGTGGCGGCGGGCTGATTACGGTGCCCGTGCTCTTGCTTGTGGGTGGCTCGCCGATTGATGCGTTGGCGACCAACAAGGTTCAGGGTGTATTTGGCGCTGCGACCGCTGCGATATCATATGCACGGGCGGGGATGGTTTCGTTACGAGAACAGATCGTGCCCGCGACCATTTCATTTAGCGCTTCGGTCGTTGGGGCGCTCTTGATATCGGTGTTGCCCGTTGATCTCATTAGGCTGGTATTGCCGTTCTTGATGGTCGCAATTGCGCTGTTTTTCGCCTTCAAGCCCGGATTGGATGATAATGACCGCACGCGCCGCATGTCGGGGCCGGTGTTTATGGCCACGATGGTTCCTTTGATCGCGGCGTATGACGGATTGCTGGGGCCCGGAACGGGATCGTTCTTTATGATCGCCTTTGTCACGTTGGCTGGTTACGGAGTGCTAAAGGCCACAGCGCATACCAAATTATTGAACTTCGCGTCTAACCTAGGGGCGATCGTCGCATTCTCGTTCGTTGCAACGCCGTGGTGGTTTACGGGGCTGGCAATGGGCGCCGCGCAGATCGCGGGGGCAACCTGTGGCGCGGCGCTGGCGGTGAAAATCGGTTCGCGGGTGATCAAGCCGTTGCTTGTGATCACTTCGGCCAGCCTAGCTGTAAAATTACTTTGGGATATGTTCTAGGCGAGCGCTGCGGAGGGGCGTATCCACGCGGCAGTGACCCCACGCCAATTGATCTGAGGCGCGTTCATTCTCTTAAGTGTCGCAGGGTGGTTTGCGTCCAACACACCGAGCTTCACTAGGATGGCGGCAATTGCGCATTCGCTTGCGCGTGTCGCGCCATCGGTGATTTTTAGCGCAACGCCTAGCTTTTGATCGGGAAGGATCGCGACGAAAACGCCGTCGGCTCCTGTTTTGATCGCGACCTTGTGGTCCATGGCACGCATAAGCTCGGTGCAGGCCCGCGTTTCACCGGCAACCAATTCAGGATAGGTGCGCATGGCGTTCACAAGTTTGGCTGCCGCCGTTTCGCGTGTACCCTGACCCTCGCGCGCGGCTGCGAAGAAGGCCATCGCGCGTGCAAGCCCGTGAACAGAGGTTGTGTGGTTAGGGGCCGAGCAACCGTCGATCCCGTATCCGGAACTCGTTTCTTGAGTGACCTCTTCGAATGCTGCCTTAACCGCAGTTTGCACAGGATGTGATAGGTCGATGTATTCTGAACCACCCCCGATGTGTTGGTTCAGCGTCAGGAACCCCGCGTGTTTGCCAGAGCAGTTATTGTGAAGCTGGCAGGGGCTTTCGTGCTCTAAAATCAGACGTTTACGTTCATCACTGTCCGAGGAAGGTTGCGCACCACAGCGCAGATCGTCGTGCGACATTCCCAACGAAGCGAGCCAGCTCCCAACACTCTTAGTGTGGATCGCCGCGCCTTGATGGCTTGCGCAGGAAAGTGCGAGTTGCTCCGCTGTCAGGTTTGATGCTTCTGCCGCACCGCTTTCGATCAACGGGAGGGCTTGGATCATTTTACAGGAACTGCGTGGAAAAATGATTTGGGTCGGGTCGCCCCATGCCTCTACGATCTCGCCGTTTGCTGAACAAATAACCGCGTGTCCAGTGTGAAAGGATTCAAGCATATCTCCACGCCAAAGTTCAGCCATTGGGATAGGGGATGTCATATTGTCGTTCCTTAATTTCATCTGTTCGGGCGCAGAACTTGCAGTGCGCAATTTTCCGCCAACGGGGCTTTTATTATCTAGAGAAATTACGCTAAAGTAGGCATATCGAGAATAACATCACAGGACCAGCGCAAAGTCGTCCGTAAGAGTGACCGCGCCCCCTGAAACTTGAGGTACTACAGCTGGAGGCTGTGAACAGATGAAATCAATTTTGGCAAAAACGCAGGGCGTTGTATTTGGAACTCTTGCATGTGTTGGTATCACTGGTAGCGCATTGGCACAGGAATCCACAAACCGCGTCGCAGCGAACACCGATTGGAGCGTGTTTGTTGAGGATGATCCGACCGAGTGTTGGGCTGTCTCCGCTCCCAAAGAAACTGTAAACACCAAGGACGGCCGCGTTGTGGCTGTGCGTCGTAGCGATATCCTGCTTTATGTGACGTACCGTCCGAGCGCGAATGTGAAATCCGAAGTTTCCTTTACCGGTGGATATCCCTTTGCGGATGGCTCGACCGTTTCTGTTGAGGTTGGCGATTCAAAGTTCGACTTCTTTACCTCCAAGGAAAATGCATGGCCTGCGACCGCTGCGGATGACGCCAAGATCATCACAGCGATGAAACGCGGCGCCACAGCAATCGTAACCGGACGTTCTTCGCGGGGCACGCAAACCCAAGATACCTTTAGCTTGCTTGGCTTTACGGCGGCTATCGAAGAAGCAGAGAAGCGCTGCGGTACGTAAGCGCTCCTCACGATCACAAGATGTTTTGAATGAAGGATTCGCTCTTATTGGGCGAATCCTTTGTCATTCTGCTAGTATGCCTGTATGACGCCCGTCTGATCCTTGTCGGAGAGAGATATGACCGATCCAATCGCACCTGTTTCCAAGGCGATAACCCAAGACACGCTGACATTGCCCCGCAAAGAAGCGCCGAGCGAAAAAGTGAACCTCGTTGGGTTGACGCGGCCTGCGCTGCGCGACGCGTTGATTGCGATCGGAACCAAAGAAAAACAAGCCAAGATGCGCGCTGGGCAGATTTGGCAATGGATCTATCAGAAGGGCGTGCGCGATTTCGACCAGATGAGCAATCTGGCCAAAGACTACCGTACGCTCTTGGCAGAGACTTGCGAAATTCGCGTCCCCGAAGTTGTCACCCGTCAGGTTTCCGAAGACGGCACACGCAAGTATTTGGTGCGTATCGCAGGCGGTCACGAAGTCGAGATTGTTTATATCCCAGAGGACAACCGCGGCACGCTTTGCGTTAGCTCACAGGTGGGATGTACGCTGACTTGTACGTTCTGTCATACGGGCACTCAGAAGCTGGTGCGTAATTTGACGGCTGCGGAAATCATTGGTCAGGTCATGGTTGCTCGCGATGACTTGGGTGAATGGCCCAAGCTCGGCGTCCCAAATCCGCCAGAGGCACGTCTGCTTTCCAATATCGTTCTGATGGGAATGGGCGAGCCGCTCTATAATTTTGAGAACGTTCGCGATGCGATGAAAATTGCGATGGATCCCGAGGGTATTTCGCTTTCACGTCGCCGCATTACTCTTTCGACGTCGGGTGTTGTTCCAGAGATTTGGCGCACAGCCGAGGAAATCGGTTGTCAGCTTGCCGTTTCGTTCCACGCAACAACCGACGAGGTGCGGAATGTGCTGGTGCCGATCAATAAGCGCTGGAATATCGAAGCCCTGCTTGAGGCGCTACGTGCCTATCCGAAGGTGAGCAATAGCGAGCGGATCACCTTTGAATATGTGATGCTGAAGGGCGTGAACGACAGCGATGAGGACGCGCACCGCTTGATGAAGCTGATCGAAGGCATCCCTGCCAAGATCAATCTCATTCCGTTCAACGAATGGCCGGGTGCGCCGTATGAGCGCAGCTCAAACAACCGCATTCGTGCCTTTGCCGATATCGTTCACAACGCGGGATATTCTTCGCCTATCCGACGTCCACGCGGCGAAGATATCATGGCCGCGTGTGGCCAGCTCAAGTCCGAAACGGAGCGTGCCCGCAAGAGCAAACGCCAGATCGAGCAGGAAATGCGTCAGGGTTAAGCGCGCTAGCGTCCTGGAATAGCTTGGCGGCGCTCTGGCTTGTTCCAGTTGTCGATGATTTCGATCGCTTCCGCTGCGGTATCAACGAAGCGGAAAAGGTCCAGATCCTTCTCCGAGATCGTGCCTGCATCCGCGAGCGCTTCCCAATTGATGATCTTCTGCCAGAACTCCTTACCGAACAGTAGAAACGGGATCGGCTCCATGCGGCCCGTTTGAATGAGCGTAAGCGCCTCGAATGTCTCGTCGAGCGTCCCGAACCCACCAGGGAAAACGGTGATCGCCTTGGCGCGCATCAAGAAGTGCATTTTGCGAATGGCGAAGTAATGGAAGTTGAAACACAGCTCGGGCGTCACGTATCTATTGGGTGCCTGCTCGAACGGAAGCACAATATTAAGCCCGATTGAAACGCCTCCTGCATCTACTGCACCACGGTTGCCTGCCTCCATAACACCCGGACCGCCGCCCGTGACGATGACGTTATCTTTGCCATCACTCTCGCCGGATTTAAGCGTCATAAGGCGCGCAAATTCACGGGCTTCTTCATAGTATTTGGACAGTTCCGCCAGCGTTTTTGTGCGAGCGGTGTCTTTCTTGGCGGGTTCGGGGATACGGGCGCCGCCGAACATCACGATCGTTGAGTTGATCTCTTGCTCATCCAGCATCATTTCAGGCTTGAGCAGTTCAAGCTGCAAACGAACAGGGCGCAGCTCTTCGCGGCAAAGGAATTCCTCATCATCGAACGCCAATCGATAGGCCGGCGCAAGCGTTTGTGGCGTATCGGGAGTATGGTGGGCTTGTTCGCGGTCTTGGCGACTGTGGCGGAACGGATGGCGTCGGTCGTCGTTCATGTATCGTTTCCTTTTACCTGCATTGCGCGCTTATGCTTCTGAGGCTATATCCTTCGAGCAACCGATGCCATACAGGAAGACGAATTAACCATGTCTAATGCACAACTTGAATCCGCCATCGAAGCCGCGTGGGATGCCCGCGATACCATCACACCCGCCACAACGGGAGAAACACGCGAAGCCATCGAGGACACGCTAAATGCCCTTGATAGCGGTAAGTTACGCGTCGCAGAACGTCAGGAAAACGGTGATTGGCATGTGAACCAATGGGCCAAGAAGGCGGTTCTGCTCGGCTTCCGTATCAAGGACATGGAAGAGCAAACAGGGGGCCCACAAGGCTCTGGCTGGTGGGACAAAGTTGACAGCAAGTTCAAAGGCTGGGGCGCGGACCAATGGAAAGAGGCGGGCTTCCGCGCTGTTCCAAACACCGTTGTCCGCAAGTCGGCATTCATTGCGCCGGGCGTTGTTTTGATGCCGTCATTCGTGAACCTAGGCGCATATGTTGACGAAGGCACGATGGTCGATACATGGGCCACTGTTGGCTCCTGTGCGCAAATCGGCAAGAACGTTCACCTCTCGGGCGGCGTTGGTATCGGCGGGGTGCTGGAACCAATGCAAGCGGGTCCAACCATCATTGAGGATAACTGCTTTATAGGGGCGCGCTCTGAAGTGGTTGAGGGTTGCATCGTGCGCGAAGGCGCGGTTTTGGGCATGGGTGTGTTCATTGGTCAATCCACCAAGATCGTAAATCGCGAGACGGGCGAAATCATGTATGGGGAAGTGCCACCATATTCCGTTGTTGTGTCTGGCTCTATGCCAAGCAAAAACGGCGTTAACCTCTATTGCGCGGTGATCGTGAAAACCGTGGACGAGCGCACACGCTCTAAAACGGGCATCAACGAATTGTTGCGCGACTAAGCGGATCATTGACCGTGGGCCTTGCTGTTGTTAAGCGAGGCCCATGAAAAAAGATAAGAAATCAGACAAACCCTCGCGCCAACAGGTCTTTACCCTTTTGGTCGAAGTGGGCCGCAGCGAAAACGACGGTTTGCCCGCAAAATCAACAGGCGCTGCGCTGATGGTGTTTGCGAGCGGCGTGGACGAAGCCGAGGCTGTTCGTGAGACAGTCGCGATCCTCAAACAAGCAGATATGGCACCGCTTGATGTCTCCGGATATGGCACCCTCGAAGAACGCCTTGCAGAGGGGCATGACATCTCTGACGAAGAGCGCGAATTGATGGAACGCGCCAAAGTGGAAAACAGCGTAATCGTTGTGCAATCCACGCCTTTTTACGACTAGCGAACCATTCCCTCTACATGCGAAAGGCTTGCGATCTGTGAGCCAAGCGGGTACCGAACTCTTTGAGAAAAGGAGAGTTCCATGCCCCCAATTGATCCCGTTTCCCTAACTGCCGACCTCATTCGCTGTCCATCTGTGACTCCTGAAGAAGGGGGCGCATTGGTATTGCTTGAGAGGCTCCTGAGCGAGGCCGGATTTGAGTGTACGCGCGTAGATAAAGGCGGCGTTTCCAATCTATTTGCGCGTTGGGGACATCGTGGAGCGAACAAGTCGTTCGGGTTCAACGGGCACACAGATGTTGTGCCCGTTGGCGATCACGCCGCATGGACGGTTGAGCCTTTCGGTGCCGAGATCAAGGACGGCTGGCTATACGGGCGCGGCGCTACGGATATGAAGTCGGGCGTTGCGGCATTTGTCGCAGCTGCGATTGATTTGGTCCAAACCGCCCCGCCACAAGGCGCGATCATTCTAACGATCACGGGCGACGAAGAAGGCGACGCCATCGACGGTACAACCGCGCTCCTTGATTATATGCAACAGATGGGCGAAGCGATGACGGTTTGCTTGGTTGGCGAACCGACGTGCCCCGAAACGATGGGCGAAATGATGAAGATCGGCCGTCGCGGAAGCCTCACGGCATTTTTCACAGTGACGGGCGTGCAGGGGCACTCGGCCTATCCCCACCGCGCGAAAAACCCGATGCCAGCGATGGCGCGGCTTATGGATCGGTTGGCGAGCCATGAATTGGACCAAGGCACCGATCATTTCGATGCGTCCACACTTGCGATTACAACAATTGATGCGGGAAATCCCGCGACCAATGTGATCCCCGCGCTTTGCAAGGGAACGGTTAACATTCGCTATAACGATCTTCATTCCGGAGAGAGCCTGACGGCTTGGCTCAACCAAGAGGCGGCGAAGATTGCCGATGAAATGGGTGTCGGCGTTCAGGTCGTGGTAAAGAATTCTGGTGAAAGTTTCGTGACGCCCCCAGGTGAACTTTCCGAGATCGTCTCCAAGGCCGTTGCTGCGGAAACAGGCGTGACGCCAAGCCTCTCTACTTCGGGCGGCACATCCGATGCGCGCTTTGTTAAGGATCACTGCCCTGTTGTTGAGTTCGGGTTGGTCGGCAAGACAATGCACCAAGTCGATGAGCGCGTCGAGATTGCGCATATCCAGCAGCTCAAGGGTATCTATACGCGTATCCTGACGGACTATTTTGCATGAGCATAACCATTCACGAGACCGACGATATCGCCGCCTGTATTGCGTTGCGGATGGCGGTTTTCGTTGATGAGCAGGGCATTTCTGTTGAAGAAGAAATCGACGACCTCGATGATGCCGCGGTTCATTTGATTGCTATGGATGATGGGCGGCCAGTTGGCACAGCGCGCCTTTTGTTCTCTGGTGAAACAGGCAAGATCGGTCGTGTTTGTGTCTTGCAATCGCATCGCGGGACGGGGCTTGGTGCAGAGCTAATCGAGGCAAGTATCGCGTATTTTCGCTCCCGCAAGAACCTGAAGCGCGCGTATCTTTCGGCACAGGTCTACGCAATTCCGTTTTATGAGAAAGCGGGCTTTGCGGCTTATGGCGCGCCCTATGATGATGCGGGCATCCCTCATCGCGACATGGAACGGGTTCTTTGAAGAGGCATCTGGTCATCATGCTCAAGGAACCACGACCAGGGCGGGTGAAAACACGGCTTGGCGTTGGAATGGGGATGGTGGCCGCCGCGTGGTGGTATCGACATCAGGTTGCGCGCCTTTTGCGGCGGCTAGACGATCCGCGCTGGCAAATTACGCTAGCGGTTGCGCCAGATATCGAAGGAAGCAAGAGCCGCATCTGGCCGAACAAATATCTTCGCGTCATGCAGGGGCAAGGCGACCTTGGCGACAGGATGGCGAGGCTTTTTCATGAACTGCCCCGCGGCCCAGTCGTGATCATCGGGAGCGATATCCCGACTGTTGAGAAGCACCACATAAACGCCGCGTTCAAATCGCTTGGCAATCATCAGGCCGTGTTTGGCCCTTCGGGTGATGGCGGGTATTGGTTGGTCGGGCTAAAGCGCGTTGCGCGGCCGCCGTCGAGGATATTTCAGAACGTCAGATGGTCATCCGAATATGCGCTTGCGGATTCACGGGCTTCGTTTGACGGATTGACGATCGCCGAGGTCGCGACGCTTCAAGACATTGATACGCTTGCCGATCTGATAGCGCACCAATCACGGCGCCCATAGACGTTTCTACGCCTCCGTGCTACGCCAGATTTATGGTACATATTCCCTCAAAAGAGGAAGTCCTCCAGTGGATTTCCGATAACCCAACCAAGACAAGCAAACGCGATATCGCCAAGGCCTTTGGCATCAAGGGTGCAGCGCGGATTGATCTGAAGCGCGTTCTTCGCGAGCTAGAGGCGGATGGGCACCTCCAGAAACGCAAGCAAAGCTATAGCGATCCAGAGAGCCTTCCGCCCGTCAGCGTCTTGGAGATTATCGGACCGAATGACGATGGCGATTTGCTGGCAAGACCTCTTGAGTGGCAGGGAGAAGCAGCGCAACCCACGATCATCATGCGTGCCAAAGCAGGCGAGGCAGCGTTGGGCGCGGGTAACCGCATTCTTGCGCGTCTTACCAAGCTCAAAGGCGATACCCATGATTATGAAGGGCGCCTGATCCGTCAGATAGGCACTAATCCACTACGGATTGTCGGTATTTTCCGCGAAAGCCACGAAGGTGGGCGATTGGTTCCGATCGACAAGGGAAGCGATAAGGAATGGAAGATCGCCGAGGGTGCGACGCTTGAGGCGCGCGACGGAGAACTTGTTGAGGCACAGCAAACCGGCCCTAAGTCGCGCATGGGTTTGCCGCGTGCGAAGGTCGTTGCCCGATTAGGGGATCCGTCATCGCCCAAGGCTGTTTCGCTTATTGCGATCCACCAACACGGGATTCCGGATAGCTTTCCTGATGATGTGATTGCACAAGCAGATGCCGCCAAGCCAGCGCCACTAGGCAAGCGGCTTGATCTGCGGGATATGCCGCTGGTTACGATTGATCCGCCAGATGCGCGGGACCATGACGACGCCTGTTTTGCCCATGCAGATGATGATCCGAAAAACCCTGACGGTCATGTCGTTTGGGTCGCGATTGCGGATGTGGCGTATTACGTCACGCCCGGAAGTGCCCTTGATCGCGAAGCGCGCAAACGCGGGAACTCAAGCTATTTTCCAGACCGCGTCGTTCCGATGCTTCCCGATCGTTTGTCGGGAGATCTATGTTCGCTTCATGAGGATGTCGAGCGGGCCTGTATGGCGGTGCGAATGGTCTTGGACAAAGATGGCAACAAAATCAGCCATCAGTTCCATCGCGCGATGATGAAATCACATGCTTCGTTGGCCTATTCTGAGGTTCAGGCCGCGATGGATGGCAACGTAAACGAGAAATGTGCGCCGCTCTTGGAGGAGGTTATAAAGCCTCTCTATGCTGCCTACGACGTTTTGGTGAAAGCGCGCCAGCGTCGGCAGCCGCTTGATCTGAACTTGCCAGAGCGTCGGATTGAGCTTTCTGAAGAGGGGAAAGTCATCTCTGTCGCGTTCCGAGATCGTCTGGATGCGCACCGCTTGATTGAGGAGTTCATGGTTCTGGCCAACGTTGCAGCGGCCGAAACACTGATCGAAAAGAAGCAACCGTTGCTGTTCAGGGTTCACGAAGAACCGAGTGCCGAAAAGCTGGAATCCCTCAGGGAGACGGCAATTTCATCTGGCTTTGTGTTGGCAAAGGGCCAGGTGCTTCAGACGCGGCATTTGAACCAATTGTTGAGTCAGGCGGCGGGAACCGAGCAAGAAGAGCTGATTAACATTTCGGCGCTGCGCTCAATGACACAGGCGTATTACGCTCCTGAAAACTTTTCGCATTTTGGACTGGCTTTGCGCAACTATGCGCACTTCACCTCTCCCATCCGCAGATACGCCGACCTTATCGTGCATCGCGCCCTGATTTCCGCGCATGGGTGGGGCAAAGACGGACTGTCGCCTCAGGATATCGAACAGCTTGAGGAAACGGGTAAGCAGATTTCCGACACCGAACGCCGCAGTATGGTCGCCGAACGTGACACCACGGATCGTTATCTTGCGAGTTACCTCTCCGAACGCCTTGGCAATGAATTTAGCGGCCGTGTCGCAGGCATTGCGCGGTTTGGCGTGTTTATCAAGCTGGATGAAACAGGCGCCGATGGGTTGGTGCCCGTGGCAACAATTGGCCGCGAGTATTTTGTTCATGACGAAGACGCCAACGCGTTGATCGGGGAACAATCGGGCCTGAAAATCACCTTGGGACAACCTGCTTTGGTGCGACTGGCCGAAGCCACCCCCACCACCGGCGGTGTGACGCTTGAGTTGTTGGAACTTGATGGTAAACCCCTTCCCAAGGGGCGTGGATCGCGGGGTGGCAAGACGCACAGAGGGCGGAAAGTTGGCCAGACCCGCAGCAAGAAAGCAAAGATCAAGAGGAAGGTTGCCCGCAAGCGCAGCAAGTAGAATCGGCAGGGGATTGCCACCCATTTGAAAGCAGCATTTACACAGAGTCCGAATGCGATAATCTGTTATTGATTAACCAATGGATGACTATGCGCTTGAAAACGAACGCCGTGGCGATTGCCCTTATTTTTAGTCCGATAACAGCTTATGCGACGGGGGATTGGCCGCGTCCTGTTCAACGTCCGGAAGTAATCATTAAAACCACCACAGGGGACATTCATATGGCAGAAGTGCAGGGCGCCAGCGAGTTTGGTAACTGGTTGAACGGTTTCCGTCAAAGAGCGCGCGCGCAGGGCATTTCTGATCGTGTATTGAATGAGGCCTTTTCAGGAATTTCGTATAATTCCGATGTGGTGAAACGGGATCGAAACCAATCCGAATTCACCAAGCAGATATGGGAGTATCTGGACAGCGCCGCCTCGGATGCGCGCATTAGCAACGGTCGCGCGGCGGTTCAGAAACATGGCGACGTTTTGCAGAAGATTGAGGATACCTACGGCGTCGAGAAAGAAATCGTTGCGGCTGTGTGGGGGCTCGAGAGCGCCTATGGTTCGTTCCGTGGCTCAGTTCCAATCATCGAAGCTTTGGCGACGCTTGCATTTGATGGCCGTCGCGGAGCGTTCTTTGAGGACCAACTCATTGCCGCCCTTCAGATCGTTCAGTCGGGCGATGTTCCCCCAAGTAAGATGACGGGGTCATGGGCGGGCGCGATGGGGCATACTCAATTCATCCCGACATCATATCTCTCCTACGCCGTGGATTTCACAGGAGACGGCAAGCGCGATATCTGGAGTGACAATCCCGCAGATGCGCTCGCTTCTACTGCTGCATACCTTAAGGGGTTTGGCTGGACGAAAGGGCAACCTTGGGGTGTCGAGGTCGGTTTGCCCAAGGGGTTCGATTACCTACAAACGACCGAGCGCGTGAAGAAGTCGCCGCAGGAATGGGCGGAACTTGGGGTGCGGGATATACATGGCAAGGTTGTACCGGACCATGGTGAAGCGTCCATCCTGCTTCCTGCTGGTGCGCGCGGAGTTGCGTTTATGATCTTCAACAATTTCCAGGTCATCGAGCGTTACAACACCGCCGATGCCTATGTGATTGGTGTGGGGCATTTGGCGGATCGTATCGCGGGACGCCCCGCAATAAAGTCGGAATGGCCACGCGACGAGCGTCCGCTTCGCATTACCGAAAAGATCGAAATGCAAGAGCGCCTGACGAAGGCGGGTTTTGATACGCAGGGGGCGGATGGCATTATCGGCCCCAATACCATTGCGGCGATCAAAGCATTTCAGAATAGCGTCGGATTGGTTCCGGATGGCTTTGCCAGCTCAACCATATTGAAACGTTTGCAATAATAGCGTCATACTTGCCTCGGTTCATTAAGGGGTAAGGCAATGCGCACGTTTGACGAAATCTACGATATAGCGGCTGAACGCAAAGGCGGAGCAGACGCGCTAGAAGCCTTAATTGATAAACCCAAGTCCTTGGATGAACTTTTGGCGATTCCAGATGATCGGTGGCTCTCGCGATTTGCGCGTCAGATATTCTCGGCGGGATTTAGTTGGAAAGTAATTGAGGCCAAATGGGAAGGCTTTGAAGAGGCGTTCCACGGGTTTGATATCGGGCGCTGTGCATTCATGGATGACGAGATGTTTGATCGCCTCATTCAGGACACCCGCATCGTTCGACATGGCGGCAAGATAACATCCGTTCGGGATAACGCCGTGTTTCTGAGTGATCTGCGCGCAGAATCAGGCTCTGTTGCAAAAGCGATCGCTGGATGGCCCGCCGATGATTACGTTGGTTTGCTTCTCATGCTCAAGAAACGCGGATCGCGTCTAGGCGGCGCAACGGGGCAATATTCGCTGCGGATGCTGGGCGTAGACAGTGCAATTTTCTCGCAGGACGTGGTTGCGAGGCTGGTTGCCGAAGGTGTTATCGACAAGGCTCCGACATCCAAACGCGCATTCTATCAAGCGCAAGACGCGCTCAATAAATGGCGCGCGGAATCTGGCCGCTCACTGACCGAAATCAGCCGCGTCCTTGCGATGAGTGTCTAGCGTTTCTTGCGCTTTAGGGTGTCGCCAAGACAAAGTTTAGGCGTGAGTTCAATACGGTCTTCTTCGCTTGCTTCTGCTCCTGACGAGCGCCGTGCGATGATCTGTGCAGCAAGGCGCCCGATTTCGTTTCGCTCGGATCCCATAGAAGCAAGTTGGCGTGGTAGACCGTCCAATAGCTCAACGCCGTTAAAGCCCGCAAGACCGATGTGTTTGGGAACTTTGATCCCCTTGTCCAAACAGTACAGAAGACCGCCAGCGCCAATCATATCGTTGGAATAGTACAGAAAATCCAGATCGGGTGTGCGTTTTAGCATCGCTTCTGTCATCTCGCGCCCTTTCGCAAGAGCAGAACCGCCAGAGTAGAATTCTTGGTCTGCGACCTCTAGCCCCGCTTTGGCTAGTGCCTCTGTAAAGCCCTCAAACCGTTTGCGCGCGCGGTGGTCGAGCGGCATTTTCGTCCCCATGAAACCAATGCGTTTGTAGCCCGCTTTGATGATCGCCTGCGCCATTTTACGTCCGGCGCGACGGTGGGAAATCCCGACCATCGCATCAACTGGTTCGCCGTCTACGTCCATGATTTCAACAATCGGTATGCCCGCGTTGCGCATCATGGCTTTGGAAGCTTCGGAATGCTCCAGACCAGCGATGATCACACCAGATGGCCGCCAAGAGAGCATTTCATATAGAACGGCTTCTTCCTTCTCGGGCAGGTAATTTGTGACGCCGACAACGGGTTGGAGAGGGGTGTCGTCCAGTACGTCTGAAATCCCGGTCAGCACCTCTGGGAACACCATGTTGGACATTGACGGAATGATTACAGCAACGAGGTTTACACGCTGGCTTGCCAATGCTCCTGCGATTTTGTTCGGCACATAACCGAGTCTTTTTGCAGCCGCCTGAACCTTTTCTCGGGTGTCTTTTGACACATCTCCCCGGTTGCGCAGCACACGCGAAACGGTCATCTCGCTTACACCAGAAGCCTCGGAAACATCGCGCAAAGTGAGTGTACGCTTGGGCGGAGTGTTGGATTGGGTCAAATCAACGAACCTTGTGATGCTGCATTTGTAGCAGCTTAGCGTGAAAATGCCCCTTGTCCAAGCCGCGATGAATCGGTATGTTATCGCTAACAGTGAGTCCAACGCGTCCTGCAAGCTCTCTATCTCTTGACGCTCTTGGATAAGGGGGAGTGGTGGGCCAAATTCACTCCCCCTTGGCTGCTAAATTCCCAGAAAAGATGTTAATAGACTGAATGGTATTGTCGCTTAAATTGTGTAAGTGATTGAATGTCTATTATTTGGAGTTTAGCGGATGAGGACGACTGTACTCAGTCTGGCGTTTCTGATTTTCAGTAACATTTTTATCGCGGCCTTGGTTTTGCCGGATCGTGTGAACGCTCAATCGATTTCATACGAACGCGGGGTCCCATACCTGACAGTACGGAATCGGCTAGAGGGAAACAGCCCCGATCAATTCTATGGTGACGATCGCGGCACTCTCAGCGCTGGTAGGTGCTTACTTGATCAGGTGAGTCTCGACTTCCTCTCATCTGTGGCCGACCGCGCACCGTTCCGAATTCCTGAAGAAATTCTCAAACTGGATGCCATCGAAGAAACCTCTCGCGATAGTTTGCTCGGCGATATCAAGGCCAACGGGCCCGATGCTCCGCTTCTGTACATCCATGGATATTATATGGACTTCGAGAAAGGGTGTCGGCGCGCAACGGTTTTCAAAGAGAACGCGGGTCTTGAGAACAGATTCCTTTGGTTTAGCTGGCCCTCCGATGGCACTCTGCGGAACTATGCGCGGGACGAGGTGAACCTGTATTGGAGTGTGCCGGACTTGGCAGATATCATCGTGGAATTGCACGACCGCTTCGGCAGCGGCAACGTAGATCTTGCAGGGCACAGCCTTGGTGGACGCGGGCTAACTCTTGCGCTCTATGAAATCGCTGGGTCCCATCCAGATATGCGCTTTGGGAATGTCGTGCTTCTGGCGTCTGATATTGATTTCGAAGTATTCAGAAAACTCCTGCCGCGTATTCGCCCGCTCGCGCGTAGCATCACGATTTATACCTCTAATTCTGACCAAGCGCTGGCCGTTTCCGAACAACTTCACGGTTATCCACGACTTGGGACAAGTGGGAACGATGTTGCAAGCCTAGAGGGTGTCGAGGTGATCGATACGAGCGACCTACAGCTAAGGTCTGCGAGTGGTCATCTCTATCATATCTATAACAAGGAGGTCGGCCATGACCTCAACCGATTGCTAAACCACGGCGAAACGGCCGCAGCACGCCAGAACCTCGAACAGGTCGGAAGCAATCACTGGAGACTGCTGCCTGATTAACCAGTTCCCGTATCGCGTGCGGAATGGCCGCTTGATGCCAAACTTCAGCACTAGATTCCCAGTCGCAGTCTGCATATCTGTCTTGTGGAGAAAATCGAGACGAGACAAGGACCTACAGGTGACACAAACGCTTATCGTAATGGCGCATCCGCACAGAGGATCGTTTACGGGGTCTTGGGCAAAGCAGACCGAAATTGCGAGCCGTTCATTGGGTGGGGGCGTGTCCCGTTCGGACTTGGTTCAAGACGGTTTTGACCCGGTCGAGCGATTTGACCATTATGAGGACAGTACTGGTTTCGATGTTCTTAAATGCCAAGAGCATGCGTCGGATACAGGAACTATTCCTGCCAGCGTTTTACAAGAAATGGACAAGCTTCTAGCCGCGGATCGAATTATTCTGCACTTCCCGATTTGGTGGTTCGGCCCTCCAGCAATCATCAAGGGCTGGTGTGATCGTGTGCTTGCCCACGGTGCCATGCACACCTCAAAAGAGCGGTTCGATACAGGCCGTCATCGCGACAAAACCGTACTGTTCTGTGTTAGTACTGGCTCGCAGGAAGCCGAAAGTGCGCCGGACGGGAGGGAAGGTGACGTGCGAATGTTGCTTTGGCCATTGGCCTACACGTTTCGATACTTGGGATGCAAAGTCGCGAAGCCACAGGTTGTGCACGGAGTTCATGGCTACTGGAAAGGCGACAAAAAGGAAAAGACCGAAGCTAGGCTCGCAGCCCATCTGGCGGCGCATAACGATATCATTAAAGATTTCGATAACTTGCCCCTCATGGCGTTTAACGCAGACCATGATTTCGATGAACACGGCCGCCTGCGTCCTGAAGCCCCAAGCGTCACACCGTTTATAAAGCACGTCTGAAGTGGGCTAACTAGCGCTAGAGCGTTTAGTGCGAAAGCTGGCCAGCAGAAAATGCAATCGACTCCAGAGTATTCTTTAACTGCTTATCAGGGCCATATTGAGTGCGGTGCAATACGGCCCTGATGGGAATTTACGCAGACTTTTGCGGCGAATGCAGAAATTTGCACGCCCCTACAATTCTCTAGAAGTCTAGGTTCTCGACAGTGAGAGCGTTCTGTTGAATGAACTCACGGCGAGGCTCTACGACGTCACCCATTAGCTTGGTGAACAGGTTGTCTGCCTCTGCCATATCCTCGACCCTCACTTGAAGGAGTGTTCGGGCGTCTGGATCAAGGGTGGTTTCCCAAAGTTGGTCTGGGTTCATCTCGCCAAGGCCCTTATAGCGCTGTAGGGAAAGGCCCTTTTCGCCTTCGGCAAGGATCGCCTGAAGAAGTTCGCTAGGACCGTGAACGAGCGTTTCTTTGTCTTTGCGAACGAGCCTTGATGGCTTTCCGTAAACATCACGCAGCGTTTCAGTATAGGTGCCAAGCTTGCGCGCCTCTCCAGAGCGAAGGACGCCACCGTCAAGTGTGCGCACTTCTTCTACGCCACGAAGCAAGCGTGCAAGGCGGATACCCTTGTCTTGGGTTGGGCGACCTTGCCAGCCACGCTCATACTCCAGCGCGATACTGTCTAGGCGAGCCGCGATGTTATCTGCGACACGTTGTAGGTCCTGATCTACAGCACCGGGCACAAACGCTGCGGCGATGGCCGCTTGTTCCAGAATGTGTTGCGGATAATGGGTCGGGAACGCTTGGAGAATACGGCGCACTTGGCGCGCCTCTTCAACGACGCGGAGTAGGTCTGCGCCAGCAATTTCTTCACCTGAGGAAAGACGAAGAATTGCACCATCAATTCCTTGATCGATTAAATAGTTGTCAAGCTCCGTCTGGTCCTTAAGGTAGCGTTCTGACTTTCCGCGTGAAACCTTATAAAGCGGCGGCTGCGCAATATAGAGATAGCCACCTTCAATCAGTTCAGGCATTTGACGATAAAAGAACGTGAGCAGCAGCGTTCGAATATGCGCGCCGTCCACATCCGCATCGGTCATGATGACGATCTTATGATAGCGGAGCTTCTCGATATTGAACTCGTCACGCCCAATTCCAGTGCCGAGCGCCATAACGAGGTTGCCGATCTCTTGGCTTGCAAGCATCCGGTCAAATCGTGCGCGTTCAACGTTAAGGATTTTCCCGCGCAGCGGCAGAACCGCTTGGGTCATCCGATCGCGCCCCGTTTGAGCAGAGCCACCCGCAGAGTCACCCTCCACGATAAAGACTTCGGATTTGGAGGGGTCTTTCTCAGAACAGTCCTTGAGCTTACCAGCGAGGAAGTTCACATCCATCGCAGTTTTGCGCCGAGTAAGTTCGCGCGCCTTGCGGGCTGCCTCGCGGGCCAATGCGGCCTCAACGATCTTGCCGACGATAAGTTTCGCCTCGTTCGGGTTTTCCTCGAACCACTCGGAGAGTTTTTCGTTCACAAGGCTTTCCACTGCGGGGCGAACTTCGGAGGAGACAAGTTTATCCTTGGTTTGGCTCGAGAATTTCGGATCAGGAACCTTGACGGAAAGTACACATGTCAGCCCTTCGCGAGCGTCGTCACCTGTGAACGAGACTTTCTCTTTCTTCGCGATGCCGCTGGACTGTGCATAGTTATTGATCGTGCGCGTCAAGGCTCCGCGCAATCCCGCCATATGCGTTCCACCATCCCGTTGGGGAATGTTGTTGGTAAACGGCAGCACGTTTTCATGATAGCTGTCGTTCCACCACATCGCGACTTCGACACCAATGTCGTCCTTTTCGCCAACCATAAAGATCGGCTCAGGCATCACGGGTGATTTGCTGCGATCCAGATACTTAACGAATTCTCGCACGCCCCCTTCGTAGAATAGCTCGGTCTTTAGGTGCTCTGCGGGGCGCTCGTCCACAAGGATGATCCGCACGCCCGAGTTCAAGAATGCAAGTTCCCGCAAACGTTTCTCTAGCGTTTCAAAGCTGTATTCACGGTTCGAAAACGTATCCGTAGAAGCAAGGAAGCGTACTTCAGTCCCTTTGCGCCCGTTCGCATCGCCGACAACCCGCAAAGGCTCGACTGTGTCGCCGTGAGCGAATTTGGCGTAGTGCTCTTTTCCATCGCGCCAAATCCGAAGTTCGAGATAATCAGAAAGCGCATTCACAACCGAAACACCCACGCCGTGAAGACCGCCAGAAACCTTGTACGAGTTGCTGTCGAACTTCCCGCCAGCGTGTAGCTGGGTCATGATGACCTCTGCTGCAGACACGCCCTCTTCTTCGTGAATGCCAACCGGAATTCCGCGCCCGTTGTCGCCCACAGAAACCGAGTCATCGGCATGAATTGTGACGTTCACAGCGTCGGCATGACCCGCAAGAGCCTCGTCGATGCCGTTGTCCACAACCTCATAAACCATATGATGCAAACCCGAGCCGTCATCGGTATCACCGATGTACATCCCCGGACGTTTGCGTACGGCTTCTAAGCCTTTGAGAACTTTGATGGAATCTGCACCGTAATCTTCTGGCGACTGCGCGTTTTCGGCCATTTGAGGCATCCTTCGTATTTTTGTTATTTATAGGGGATTTCAACGTGCTTGTCACGCGATTGGGCGCATTTAATGATGTGCCGTAGCACCCAAAAACAAGCCCACGCCAATCAGCAAAACACCCGCGGAAATATTCATCCGTCTCATGGCGGTTGGGGTCGCCATTACCACCCGTGCGCGGTCGATCAGTGTGGCAAATGCTAGGTTCCCAATGAGTGGCACGGCCATCGAGATAATTACGATTACTGTGATGTCCGTACCTGTGATCGACGTGAGGTCAAAGAACCCCGGCAGCATTCCCATGTAGAATAATATCGCCTTGGGATTTCCGAGAATTACAGCCACCCCCGCAAGGAAACCGGCCCAAATTCCGGGGCGGGTTAGGCGGCTGTCGGTCGTTACGGTCTTGTCGGCGTTGCGCAAAAGGCCCACCCCAAGAAAGAGGAAGAAGACGACCGCGAAATAGCGCATCCAGATCATCAAACCTTGGATTTCATCTACGAGCCAACTGACGCCAAGAATTGCGAGTAGGGGCCAGAATGCGTCACCCACAGCCACGCCAAGAGCCAGCGGCCAAGCGGCCTTGAAGCCGCCAGACATAGAACGCGCAACAATCGCCAGCCAGACAGGACCAGGTGTGAGGAACAGGATCAGCAAAGCAAGCGCATAGAGCGCAATATCAGTGCCCGATAGCGTCATGACGTAGGCACTACAACAGAGGTTCCACCGTGGTCCTGAACTTCGTAGCTCTCGGCGCGTTGTGATATCTCGGTGAACAGTTCCGCACCTGTACCCGTCATAAAGGCCTGTGCACCTACTGCGCAGAGTTCGTCATACAGCGCCGCGCGCCGCGCAGCATCCAGATGTGCGGCGACTTCGTCCAGAAGCAAAAGCGGGGGTGTGCCCAACTCTTGCGAAAGAGCGCGGCAGTTCGAGAGCACAAGTGAGATCAGCAGCGCCTTTTGCTCTCCGGTGGAGCAATCGCGAGCGGGAATGTCTTTCTCTTGATAGATTGCCGCAAGGTCCGCGCGATGTGGTCCCACAAGCGTTCGTCCTGCACGAATATCGGCAGCGCGATTGTGCGCGAACATTTGTGCGAGCGTTTCAGGAGGCGTGGTTTCTTGTGGCGTGCCATCTCCTTGAACCAAGGTCAGTGACGCGGCGGGGAATTGCGTTTCCGCGCGCTCTTGTGCGGCTGAAACCTGCGCCAGAACTTTGACGCGGTTGGCGGAGATTTCGGCACCTGATTTCGCCATTTGCGACTCTAGTGCCTCATACCAAGCGGGGTCGCGAACCTGATCCTTCAAGAGGCGGTTTCGCTCGCGCATGGTTTTCTCATAGGTCAGAACGGCCGTTGCATGCTTTGGGAGAAAGCTCAGGACCATCCGATCCAGAAATCGGCGGCGTCCTTCGGCGCCCTCAATCCAAAGTCGATCCATAGAGGGAACAAGCCAAAGCACAGGAGCGATTTCGCCGAGAGAGAGTTGGGTGGCAGCCTTGCCGTCAATACGGACCTGTCGGGGCGCGCCACTCTCTGACCATGTTTCGATTTCATGGAGGTCGTTTGCGCGGCTTAGCGTTGCGGAAACCTTCCAGCCTATCGCCTCGGTCTTGCGGGTCATTTCCTGCGCAGTTGCGCGCCGCAAGCCACGTCCGGGGGAGAGCAGAGAGATAGCCTCAAGCAGGCTGGTTTTGCCTGCTCCATTTGCCCCGTGAATGGCAACTGGCCGCCCCGAAAGTTCGAGGCGGGATTTCTTGTGTGATCGGAAATGGGAAAGTGTCAGTTCGCGCAGGGCTAGTGACATATGATGCCCCCTTCGCGGCCAGGTTTAAGGGGCAATCGCCCTAGACCCGCATCGGCATGACGACATAAACCGCAGAAGTGTCATTGCCTTCGCGCATCAAGGTCGGATCGGCGGAGGAATTGAACATAAACACTGCATTCTCGCGATCAACTTGGCTCGCAATTTCAAGCAAGTATTTAGCATTAAAGCCAATTTCCAAACGCTCATCCGCATAGGCAACAGCGAGTTCTTCTTCGGCGGCACCGCTATCAGGCGCGTTAACCGAAAGAATCAGGCGATCTTCGTCGAGCGAGAGCTTAACAGCGCGGCTGCGCTCTGAGCTGACTGTGGCGACGCGGTCGACGGCCTTCGCAAACTCTGCGGAATCAACCTCTAGCTTGCGGGTGTTCCCAGACGGAATCACGCGCGTATAATCAGGGAAAGTGCCGTCGATAACCTTGGAGGTCAGGGTGATTTCGGGTGTGGCAAAGCGTACTTTGGTCTCGCTCACAGATACCGCGATTTCTACGTCGTCATCGTCCAGAAGTTTGCGCAGCTCGCCCACAGTCTTGCGTGGGACAATAACGCCAGCCATATCCGCCGCACCTTCGGGAAGGTCCGCGTCAATGCGCGCAAGGCGGTGGCCGTCGGTTGCAACGCAACGCAACACTTTGCCGCCGTCAGAATCAGCAACGTGCATGTAGACGCCGTTGAGATAATAGCGGGTTTCTTCTGTGGAAATTGCGAATTTGGATTTGTCGAAAAGGCGGCGCAGAACGCTCGCTTTGGCCGAGAAATTCGCCGAGTATTCCGAGGACGCCATAACAGGGAAATCCTCGCGGGGAAGCGTCGCCAGCGAGAAATTCGAACGACCAGCTTCGACGGTCAGGCGGCCAGAGGCACCATCATCCGTCAAACGAACAAGGGCGCCGTCAGGAAGTTTGCGTACGATCTCGTGAAGCATCACAGCGGAGACAGTCGTTGCACCTGCGCGCTCGACTTGGGCGAGTGTTTTGTCGACAACTTCGATGTCCAAATCGGTCGCGCGGAAGGAGACATGCTCTTCCTCGGCTTCGATCAACACATTTGCGAGGATCGGTATCGTGTTGCGGCGCTCTACCACCGATTGTGCCTGTGAAATCGCCTTGAGAAGGGCGGCGCGTTCGATACTGATTTTCATTGTATGCTCCTAAGACAGGTGCAGGGCGGTAGGCCGAGGCCCCCGCCCGTTGTTAACTGTTTGTGAGAATGTCCGATTATATCGCAGGGGCGTCAAGGGCTCTGACACTTATTGCAAAGGTTTTCAGGCCTCAAGGCTCCGGCGCAACAGTTCGAGGTCCTCAGCGATCTGGCTGTCGTGGAGTTGAAGGTCTTCAATCCGCTTAACGCCATGCATAACCGTCGTATGATCACGGCCCCCAAAGCGGCGGCCAATCTCGGGGAGGCTGCGGCTTGTGAGCTGTTTTGAAAGGAACATTGCGACCTGACGAGGCCGCGCGATGTTGCGAACGCGTCGCGGACCGATCATCTCGGACAGACGGATGTTGTAATGCTCACTTACGCGACGCTGGATTTCTTCGATTGTGATCTTGCGGTCACTGGCGCGAAGGATGTCCGCGAGACAATCCTGAGCAAGCTCCATTGTGATTTCGCGGCCAACAAGCGAAGCAAAAGCAAAGAGCCGCGTTAGCGCACCCTCGAGAACACGCACGTTTGTCGAAATACGATGCGCAAGGAATTCAAGAACGCCATCCGCAAGCACCAGCCCAGCATATTGCTGGCGGTATTGCTCGACCTTCTGTTGAAGAATGCCAAGGCGAAGTTCGTAATCGGTCGGGTGAAGATCAACAACAAGGCCGCATTGAAGGCGCGACTTGATGCGATCTTCGAGGTCCTTAATCTCACCAGGGGCGCGATCTGCTGAAATAATGATCTGTTTGTTCTGGTCCACTAGCGCGTTGAACGTGTGAAAGAACTCTTCTTGGGTGCTGTCCTTGCCCGCGATGAACTGGACGTCGTCAACCATTAGAACGTCGACGCTACGGAACAGTTCCTTGAAGTCCATCATCTTGCGCTCACGCAGTGCCTGTACGAAGCGATACATGAATTGCTCGGCCGAAAGGTAAACCACATTTAGGTCCGGACGGTCCTGTTGAAGCTCATGCGCGATCGCATGCATCAGGTGGGTTTTACCAAGGCCAACGCCGCCATAAAGGAAGAGCGGGTTGAACGAAACGGGTCCACCCTCGGCCACACGTTTCGCAGCAGCGTGTGCGAGTTCGTTCGGCTTACCAACGACAAAGCTGTCGAAAGTGAAGCGCGAATCGAGCGGAGCTCCGGGGACTGGCGAATCGTTTACGGGTTCTGCTGCCGGTGTCGGGGCAGGCTTTACCTGAGGTGCGCGCGGCGTGGATTTGCTGGCGACCGCAAACTCAAGCCGATGAACAGCCTCACCTGCTTCGTTCAGCAGATGCTTGATCTGGTCGCCAAAATTCCGCGCGACCCAGTTACCCATAAAGTTGGTTGGAACGGAAAATTCGGCAATGCCATTGTTCAGGCCGGAAAACTCAAGGGGTTCAATCCAATTTGTGAAGTTGCTTTGTCCAACTGTCCTTTGCAATTCATTGCGCACCGTTCCCCAAGTGTCATTCGTCATTCTATCTTTACCCGCTTCGCAAGTTATTATTAGGCCAAAGGCCGCCTGATTATGCGTGGGCGTTGCCCCCCAATGTGGTTTCACTTCTCCAAAAGCCAC